>DATFNI010000455.1:0-10886 GCA_035266485.1 Balneolales bacterium | reverse complement strand
GACAATATTGGGTTCAAAAAAACCGTCACTTAACGTGGCATTCACCGTAAACTGGTCAACCGGCAGATCATTGATTCTGCTTTTTGTGACGTTCACTACGGCATTCGCGCTGGCATTATCCTTATTAATTCCTTTGCCATTTAATTTCGCTTTCAGGTTGATAACCCCACGCAATGATCCCAGGGTTTTGAGAGAGTCCAGAACAATATTATTACCTGTCAGGTTTACCGAATAGCGGTATGGTTTCTCGAGTTGTGTATTTGCCAAAAGTTGTACCTCGCCTGTTGGCAAATGTAAATCACTCGTGACCGACAACGTATCGAGCGTCCCATTCAGACTTCCATTCAGGTATAAGCGACCCCAATCCTTGAAATTATCAGCCCATTTTGAGTGCGGGAAATGATGCAAATCCACACCCGACACCCGGAGTGTGTCCAGTTTCAAATCGTAGCTCAATCGATCCTTTTGCTCCAGATTTTTGATCTGACCAGTGACATCCAGGCGGCTTTTATTAAATGTGAGATCGAGCTGCTGCAAATTCAGGTCGGAAAGAGTTCCCCTGGCTTTGACATTGAAGACAAACGGTGTATTGACCAGAGGAAGTCCCGGGAAGATATCAGCGAATTCACTCAGATAAACGCGACAGGAGTCCATTGACAGCTGGTATCGTGCATCTTTTATTTGTCCATACCAGTCGCCCTTATAAAGATCGACTCCGTCAATATCACCATTCAATTCCACACGCGACTGCGTGGTCTTCACGACAAACCGATTGAATTCCAGCAACTTCTTGTCATTGTACAACTGACCACTGACATCGACGTGGTTGGCAAAAGTATTGGGTATGCTCGCGTGAAACCGTTCAATATCCAGAAACCGCTGATCATTATTCAGTTCCAGGAAAATTTGCATGTTCACGTCCTGCAGCTTAAGAGGTGTCGGAATCTCAACGTTGGGTGGGGTATAGTGGAGCCGGTCAAGGTTCATCACACCCCCTTCCATCTGGAGCTGCGGGGCGTAGATGTTCATATCCTTAAAGATCAGAAGCTGCGTTTTTGTAGTATCAACCGAACGCCGCCGCAATGCTTGAAGTACGGTATAAGTACTGTCGCCCATACTGTTAAAACGAATAGTAGGGTGTTTGATATTAAACCGCGTTACATTGATGCGTCTGCGAATCAGGTCCCACAGGTTGACGCTGAATGCAACCGAATCGCAATCAAAAACAGGTGACGAAGAGACATACTGGCTATCCGGACCGGCATATGTTAAACGGACCTTTGTAAGGACAATGTTGAACGGTATATCTCCTCCCATGCCCCCGATGCTGATATGCCCTTTATAATTGGCATTGAAAGCATTCTCAACACGATGTGCAAGGAAACGCTGAACGTCATTTCTCTGTAACGTGACATACAACACAAGACCGGTAAGCACAATGGCAGTTATCAGCCCCAGAAAGGCATACCAGATTATGCGCCATATTTGATAAATCCATCTTAGAAGCACGTTGACGGTATAAAGGCCTGTTATTTGTGAATATTATCCACGGAGAGCATGTCAAAAAGATATTTCCAGGCAGAATCAACTAAGGAAAGATCATCCGTTTCTTTCAAATAAGGTTTACCCCACTCATGAAGTAAGACAAGCCGTAGCTTGCCGGATGTTCGCTTTTTGTCTCCATACATCCAACGTATCAGTTGTGATCGTTTATTGCTCAAATTGGAGAGATCAAGGCGATAAATCGAACTAAAACGCAGCAAATTTCCCGCATCTATAGTGGAACCAAACCGTCGGGAAGCATCAATTGCGGCAATCATTCCAGCATATACGGCCATACCGTGTTGCAACACTCCATAACCAAGTTCGGCTTCGATAGCGTGGGCAAATGTGTGTCCAAAATTGAGGAAGGATCTTACTCCGTGTTCCTTCTCATCGGCCTGAACGATTCTTGCTTTTATCGAGGCAGACTGATCGATAATCGGGAGCCACAGCTCAGGCTGTGAGAACCCGTATCTTTCCATGGTCGTGGCCACATCATCAAATAATTCCGGATTTTCAATAGCCCCGTATTTCAAGACCTCGCCCAAACCGCACAGCCACTCTTCCTCTGGCAATGTCGAAAGAATCCTGGAATCGGCAAAAACGGCCTCTGGTTGATAGAAGGAACCAACCAGGTTTTTACCCCCGGGGTGATTAATCCCGGTTTTGCCGCCGATAGAACTGTCAACCATGGCGAGAAGAGTGGTCGGGAAATGAACCAGGGATACACCGCGAAGACATGCCGCAGCAGCGAATCCCGCCAGATCTCCGGTCACGCCTCCACCAACAGCCAGAAGAGGCTGATCCCTCCTTACATGATGTTCGATCATAAACGAAACCAGCGCCCACCATTGCTCACGGCTCTTGCTTCCCTCGCCGGCAGGCACCACATAAGTGTGTACCTGATCAAACACTTTCCCAAAAAGCTCTCTGTAATAACCCCCATGCAGCTTAGCGACATTCTCATCTATTGCCAGGAATACCGTATCTGACTTAAAGTTATCAGAGAGAAAGTTTAGAATTCTCTCGTCAAGATCCGAACCTGTTACGACCGGATACTGATGTTTTTGCTGGGTTTGTATCTTAACCACGTTGTAATTCCTTTTCTACCGTTTTAAAAACCAGTTGAGCAGATTGATCGGCACTGTTGCCGTCCGGAATATCTACGATATAATCGGCCTGAAGATACTGAGGCATACGTTTTTCATACAACCGCTTAACCAGTTCAGTCAGCTCTTCTTTTGATTTCATACTCCCGTCGTCGTTGAGAAGCAACGGCCGCTTGCGATTCCGGGATAATCTATTGACCAGTTGTGCTGTTGTCGGCCGTAAAAAGATAAGATATCCGCTGGCCTTAATCTTATTTATCAGAGCAGGATCCGAAATGGTTCCACCACCCAGCGCCATAACAATACCATGATCTTCAAGCTTCTCCACCAGGCACTCACGCTCAATCTTCCTGAACTGTTCTTCACCATACCGTGAAAAGATCTCCGGGATAGACATTCTCATTCGTTCGACGACCAGGCTATCCAGATCTATGAACTGATAATTGCTGAGCAGGGCCAGCTTACGACCTATCGTGGATTTTCCCGATCCCATAAAACCGCACAAAAATAAATTGTCTTTCATCATCCGCTAATTTCTACCTGGTTTTTGCGGAGCCACCAATACGACATCTTCCTTGTCAATGACTACCTGTCCCGGATCAGATCCTTTCGGTTTACGGACATACTTTTTACGGGTGAAACTTACGGGTACCATACTCGAACCCCTGGCCTGTGAAAAAAACGCCGCGTATGAGGCCGCCTTCATTAAAACTTCACGGGGAGGGTTCTCACGCGACCGGTTCATGCGAATCACCAGGTGGGAACCGGAATATCCCCTGGCATGCATCCAGATATCTTCTTTATGCGCTCGCGAGGTGAGTTCATCATTGCTGGATGCATTCTTACCTATCCACAGTTCATATCCGTTGGCCCAAAGCCGCCGAAACGGCACGCGATTCTGCTCCCCGGTTTGTGAAGCCAACCCGAGTTGTATAAGCGCATTATGCCGGTCCTTTTGCCACCGATTAAGCTCTTTGGCATAATCAATATGTGAGATTTCTGTTTCCAAATCCTTCAATGTGTCCAGTTCTTTTGCAAGCCATTTTTTCTGTTGTTCCGCCTCTTCTGCTGATCTGCGGGATTTTCGCGCTTTATCATAGTAATAATTCGCATTTTCTACCAATCCTTTTCCCTTCTGGAGTGGAATTTGTATCGATTCATTGTTACTAAAGTAGTCCGGCAATTCAATTTCCGTGGCTGACAGGTCATGTTGCTGGTGAGCAGAAGCCATCAACAGATGTCCAAATCGCTCATACCGTTCTCCCCGTTCCACGCTTTTGTGTGACTGTTCCAGCTCGTTCAGCCGGGTATGATGTTTTCTTTCCGCGCTCTGTATGGAAGCCAGCAACGACTCTTTCTCCTGTTCGAACCTTCGACGAAACACGATTTGATGGTAGGCATACCTGATACCTTCATTGACGGAGTCGAAATCACGCTCTGTCGGCAGGGTGAGAAGTTCTGTTGAAAAGGTGGTGAAGCTTTTGTCGGCCAGCCACCGCGGAGCCGGGTCGGTAAGTAGTTGATGGTCCATTTTCCGGATAAAGGCCCGTAGTTCCGGATCGGAGTAGTGCGAAAGATCGTGTTCCCGGATCAAGTGATTTTAATGATCCCGAGGCAGCAGCGGGTTGATTTTCAGGATTTTTGATCGCACCGGCAATTTATCATTCACCGGCTGATCAAGGATAGCGGGTACCTGGTCAGGCACTGCCGCTCCCCGAAGTTCATCCGGACGCTTAAAAGACTCTTGAATAATATTCTTTTTTTCATAAACTACATTAGAGTGAGGTGGATATAACAGAAACCTTAGCGTGCTGCGATCTTCCAACTCCAATATCACATGACGATCTAAATCAGCAAGTTGAATTTTTATTATTTTTTTTGAATATATATCCTCAAGCAAATGATAGATATTGGCTTGTGAAGTTTTTTCAGAATGGTCGATAAAGAAAGCAATATATTGACTGCGAACATCCGTTATAAGCGTGTTCGTGATATTTTCTTTTTGGAGAACAATCTCCAATACCCCTTTTCGACGGGTGTACGCATCCATGAGCTTGGCTCCAACAATAATGTTTTCAAGCTCCAATATTAAATTCTTTAAGTAATAGTAGCAGTTCATTTTTTAATACTTATTTTTAGAAGCGCTTTTAGCTTTAAAAACAACCAAGAGGCGAGATGAATTACCCAATTTTTAATTCCATAACAAATTTAATAGAGGCCGAACTTACCAAACGTAATCTGGATGTCATTACTTTCAGGACGTGGAAAGAAAACCGAATTAATGCCACGGGCCTTGAACTGAGTATCGACATCTCAAAGCATTCGGATTACATTAATAAGGTCATCATCAATTTTGACTGGGACAAGTTCCGCGAAACCAGTCTGGCAAGGCAATTAAAGGGAATGGAAAAACATCCGCTGTTAATCGAAGATCAGGATGTTACCTTCAACCTCCCCCCGTCCATCGACATTGAAGTGGTTTGGCTTTTCAATCAATCGGTAACTGCCACACTCGGCAACTCTCTGTATGGCACCGACCGTATTGATGCGGCCAGCAAATGGATGGAAGCTATAAACAGTTCGCTCCCACCACAAATGCACGGTGGCGATACCATTACCCGCTGGCACATCGAAATCGAGGGAGACCACCATGGCCGGTATCTCTCTGTGATGAGCCTGAATACCTATTTGCAGTACTCCTTCGAGGATCTGAAGGCATTAGCTGATGTACACCAGTTCATCCTAAGAAAACTTCAGTATCTGTTGATGATCACCCAAAAGGTGATACAGATTTCGGAAGAATCTGTGACTACAGCCGTTCCCGTCTAAAATAAAAGCCTGAAATTCAGGCTTTTATTTCTTTTTATGGCGATTCTTTCTGAGACGCTTTTTGCGTTTATGCTTCGCAATTTTATGGCGTTTTCTCTTCTTTCCGCTTGGCATTAAAATTCACCTTCCTTTTTATTGATAATTTTGGCAGCGGGTCATTAACCCGTGCAAAAAAGAGCACGTAAGATACAAAATTGTCAGATAAATGGTAGTTCGGCTTTGATAAACTCTCTGACGTAATGGAAATAATCTACGTACTCCGCCATTCTACCTGGCTGTCAGGTCATATGCCATCGGTACATCATCCCACAAGGGGAGAAATTTCATGCACAGTCAGATAAGCTGATGACAGGCAATGAACACTGAATGAGTGCAATTCCTAAAAGCTTGAATCAGCCAAGGGCTCCATCCACTGCTTTTTTGAATTCTTTGGAGATCTTCAGGGTCGGCACATACTGCTCGGGCACGATAACCTCTTCATTCGTTTTTGGGTTCCGTGCCACACGCTGTGCTCTTCTGACCACCTTGAAACTACCAAATCCTCGTAATTCAATGGTTTCGCCACGCTTCATAGCGTCAATGACAGTATCAAGAAAGCCCTTAACAACGGCTTCCGTTTCGACTTTTGATAATCCGGTCGATTCTGCGATGATCTCGACGATGTCTGCTTTAGTCATACGCAACTCCTTTTTAGGTGACCAACTAAGTGTAAGTTATCCCAGCAGAATGAATTACGCAAATTATTTAAACATAATGCGTTATCATTTTACTTTAATGTGGTGTATTTCAAAACTTCTTTTACCTTCGGGGGGACATACCCCACTGGTGATAAAAGTCCACCCCGGCTCTGTTTTATCAAGCCGTCTCTGCTTCTCTAACTTAAGATTTAGTAAAATCTTTTATACATTCTCGAAGAATTTTGAGAGGATTTATTAACCAAACTTCTTTGAATGCATACGTTTGAACAAATCGTCAACTTTATTAATTCCCTGATTTGGTCGAAACCGGATATCTTTCCGTTCATGGTTGTTGTTCTGCTCGTATTCGGGGTATTCATCACATTCCGGCTCGGCTTTGTCCAGATACGACGCTTTGGTCATGGAGTTAAGGTAGTCACAGGTTATTATGATGATCCCAAAGATACCGGGGATGTCAATCATTTCCAGGCACTTAGTACTGCATTATCTGCGACTGTTGGTATCGGGAATATTGCCGGCGTGGCCATTGCTATTCACTATGGCGGACCCGGAGCCCTTTTCTGGATGTGGATTTCTGCTTTCCTCGGGATGGCAACAAAATATTCCGAATGTACCCTGGCCGTAAAATATCGTAACCAAAATCCGGATGGATCTGTATCTGGCGGCCCCATGTATTATATCGAGAAAGGACTGGGCCCCAAATGGAAAGGGCTGGCTATTGTATTCGCTGTCAGCGCGGTAACCTGTTCATTCCTGACGGGCAATGCCGTGCAGGCCAATACGGTGGCCGATGTTTTGCGTGCTTCTTTTCGAATTCCGGTTTATGTGACGGGCATTGCTACTGCCGGCCTGGTCGGGTTTGTGATTATCGGCGGGATCAAACGCATCGGAAATGTAGCGGCACGTCTTGCACCCATGATGGCCATCCTGTATGTATCCGGGGCGCTCCTGATCTTAATCTCGAATTATACCCAAATCCTCCCCTCGCTCGGCTTGATCATCTCATCCGCTTTTTCTCCAAAAGCCGGTGCTTTTGGAGTTGGATCAGGGGTATTCATGACCACACTGGTATGGGGCATGAAACGCGGACTCTTCTCGAACGAAGCCGGCCAGGGATCCGCGCCAATCGCTCATGCTGCTGCCAAGACCAACGAACCTGTACGGGAAGGGGTGGTAGGGCTCCTTGAACCTTTTATCGATACGCTTGTGATCTGTACCATGACCGGCCTGGTTATTATCACAACCAATGTTTGGCAGCAGAAGCAAAAGGCGTACATCCCCTTGTCTTCTGTCGAAACGAAGTTTGTCAGGTCTGTACAGCATGAGGGACTGATACCGGAAGCCAACGCCCCTGACCTGATGCACGTCGAAAATGGTGTTATCCAGGATGCGGTGATGCTGCGTAACGATTTCAGTGTCGATACCCTGTTTACCGATGAGGCCATGTCCGTACCATTCAGTGGGACCATCCAAAAGCAGAACGAGCAATGGGTGGCTATGAATAAAGGTGATAATCATCACTATCTTAAGCTGTTTGGCAGGTCAATTGAAAATGGTGCTCCATTAACGGCCATTGCTTTTGAAAAAGGCCTCTCTCACTTATTCCCCGGCGGACAGTATCTTGTGACGATCTGTGTTCTGCTGTTCGGAATTTCTACCGCGATTAGCTGGAGCTATTATGGGGACCGGTCCATCCAGTATCTTTTGGGCGACAAATCTATCATTTACTACAAAGGAGTTTACGTGTTTATGAACTTTGTAGGTGCGATTCTGGCTCTTACAACAGTATGGACTATCGGTGATATTACGCTCGGGTTGATGGCCTTGCCCAATATTATTGCATTATTTGCTCTCTCAGGGGTCGTATATACCGTTTCCAAAGAGTATTTTAACAAAAAACACCTATTACCCAATGAATGACAATTCAAACGTTACCCTGGTTGATCATCCGCTGATTGCACGGAATCTGACAATTCTTCGTGATAAAACAACGCCCCCTTCCATTTTCAGGGAAGCAATGGGCCGAATCTCAATGATTCTTGCCTATCATGCGTTGATGGAGCTGCCCCTTCAAAAGATCAAAGTTCAGACTCCCATCACCGAGGCTGACGGATATAAGCTGGACAGCGAAATCGTGGTTGTACCTATTCTACGCGCAGGCCTGTCTCTGGTGGACTCCATTATCACCTTCATCCCTGAAGCCACGGTCGGCCATCTTGGTCTTTACCGGGACGAGGAGACCAAGAAACCTATCCAGTACTACTACAAAATGCCATCGGGTATGGAGAATGCCGAGGTCATTCTCGTAGATCCTATGCTTGCCACCGGAGGCAGTGCCATCGCCGCCCTGGACATCCTGAAAGAGCAGGGAGCAAACAAAATCAGATTCATGTGTCTTATTGCCGCTCCCGAAGGGATCGAAGCTGTCCATGAGAAATATCCGAAGATACCCGTTATTACGGCTTCCATCGACGAACATCTGAACGAAAATAAGTTTATCGTCCCCGGACTTGGCGATGCCGGCGACCGGTATTTCGGCACAACCTAATCAATAAGCTCCTATGAAACGGGCGATTACATGCCTGCTCGTTGTTCTGTTTTTAATTTCCTGTTCCGATCTGTCTGAACGAGACCGGAACAGGGTTAAAAGCGCCCTTGCAGACTCTCTCACAAACAAGACCGAGAGTTGGGATGTGGATATGAATCTTATTGAGAGTGGAAAACTTAGAGTCGATCTATCTTCACCCTACTCCTCCACAGAGCAACTCGACCGGGGTTCGGAAACCCGCTTTAACGGGCCGGTTCATATCTCTGTATTCGACACAAGCGGACACAAGGTGACGTCGATAAGCTGTGAAAAGGCTGTCTTCCAAAGTTCGGGTAAGATTTTTGAATTCTTTAATAACGTGATTGTTAAAACTGACCAAAAACGGACTCTGAGAACGGAATACTTGAAATGGCTCCAAAACAGTCATAACATACAAACCAAAGATTATGTGACCATCACCACCCCGACGGACAGTATCGCCGGGTATGGTCTCAAAGGCACTGACGATCTAAAATCTTACACCATTACAAAAGTAACCGGCCGCTTATCTGTGGAGTGACATGAATCATCTTTTTACCTGTAAGACCCCACTTCTCTTTTTTCACCGGCTGCCGGCTCTTGCCTTCTTAATGACTGTGGTTTTCCTGATTAATCCATCCTGTTCATTTGCTCAGAAAGAAGTTAATATTCTCCATGCCGACCGGCTGGAGGGCGGTAAAGTCGGGGATCAGAATGTAAGACGACTTATTGGAAATGTTCAGTTGAAGAGCCAGGATATCGACCTGGAATGTGACAGTGCCTACCAGTTTCTGAACTCGGATGAACTAAGGGCCTTTGGAAATATTGAAGTAAAAGCACAAAAAGGGATTATCTGGGCTGATACAGCTATTTACCATACGAAATCCAAACACAGCACATTTATCGGCCATGTCATTTTCATGCAGGACAGCGTAACGATCTTCACTTCGCTTGTTCACTACAATTATTCAACGGAGATAGCTCATATTCCTTCCCGTTTACGAATGGAGGATAAAAAGGGGACCTTGTTGGCCGACCGGGGCACTTACTTCCAAAAAATTGACAGTGCTGCCTTTCGGGGCAATGTTCAGTTGACAGATTCTACGCAGTATATCGAGGCAGACAGCCTGTTTTCCAATCGCAAAAAAAAGTACTACGAACTGCATGGCCACGTGTTTGTCAGGGATAAAAAGAACTCTCTTACATTTGTCGGGGATTACGCTCAGTCCGATTCATCCGGGCATCGATTTGTCCAGGGAAATGCCCGGCTGGACAAGTACAAACCGGACAAGCCGGATACCAATTATATCCGGGGTGATTTGATAGCCTATCACCAGGTCGATTCCTCCTATACGTTTCATTCTATCGGCAATGTCCGCATCTGGAACAAACAGTTCTCCTCGCGGTCCGACAGTGCGGCTTTTGTTGATTCAACCGGCCATTTTGTGCTTACCGATAGTGCGAAGGCCTGGTATAAACATATGCAACTCACAGCCCCCACTATTCTTATTACCATACGTCAGGATACCGTTCGTCGATTAAATGCTTTTCCGAACGCTTTTTCCGCACAACAGGATTCTTTAACCAAGCGTCTCAACCAGATCAGCGGAGACACCCTGACAGGTTGGTTTAAGAAAGGTGTGATGGATCATATGCTGGTCCGCCCGAATGCACACATGCTTTATTTTACGCATAACAATCAAAACCAACCGGATGGTGCTATCAATATGAGTTCCGACTCGCTCAGAATTCTATTCGTCAACGGTCAGGTTAACAAGGCAAAAGCACTCAAAGGAGTCTCCGGAACTTACCTGGAAGAGTCGAAAGAAACGGAAAAAATGAAGCTCAAAGGATTCACATGGAACCCCAAAGAGCGTCCCCTCAAGCCCCAAAAACCACTCAGGCAGAGGCTGCCCGCGATACCCGATCACGAACCGTTTCCCCTGCCTGAAAGATACCTTACCTATATCTCAACCAAAAAGAAGTGATCAGACTTCCTCTTCAACGGCGTGCTGCTTAACAACTTTTTCCTGCACATCCCGGGGCACCGGAGCGTAATGAATAAATTTACGCGTGAAAGTGGCCCTTCCCTGCGTCATTGATCGCAGCTGTGTCGAATAGCGATGTAGCTCAGCCTGCGGT
>DATFNI010000454.1:0-4633 GCA_035266485.1 Balneolales bacterium | reverse complement strand
ATTTCCGACTCGAACTCGGTTCCCGGAGAATATTTCTCAGCAATCTTCTCCCACGGATTGGACTCTATTTGCTTGTGTCCAAGCGTGATTCGACGGTTGTCAAAGTCGACTGACATGATCACAACTTCAATCTTATCACCTTTGTTAACAACCTCACTCGGATGGTTGATCTTGTCGGTCCAGCTCAGATCAGAGATATGAATCAGGCCATCGATACCTGGTTCGAGCTCAACAAATACACCGAAGTTGGTAAGGTTACGAACGGTACCTTCATGACGTGATCCGATTGGATAACGGTCGAGGAGGTTTTCCCATGGATCTTTTTCGAGCTGCTTGATCCCCAGAGAAATCTTGTGTTCGTCCTTGTTGACGTTGAGTACCACACACTCGATGATCTGATTTTTCTCGACGAGTTGTGACGGGTGTTTGATATGTTGTGTCCACGACATCTCGCTGATGTGAACCAACCCTTCGACGCCCTTCTCGAGTTCTACAAACGCCCCATAATCGGCGATCGAAACCACGCGGCCCTGAACGCGATCGTTTTCTGGGTATTTCTTTTCGATTTCTTCCCACGGATGCGGCTGAAGCTGCTTCAAACCGAGAGAGATACGTTTGGTGTCCTCGTCGAAATCAAGCACAACCACATTGATTTTCTGATCAAGCTTGACGATTTCCGAAGGATGTTCAACACGGCCCCAGGAGAGGTCGGTGATGTGCAACAGACCGTCTACGCCACCAAGATCGATGAACACACCGAAGTCGGTGATATTCTTCACATGGCCTTCCAGGATTTGTCCCGGTTTCATGCTGGCCAGGATCTCCGCACGTTGTTCTTCAAGATCGGATTCGACAATAGCACGGTGTGAAACAACAACGTTCTCACTTCCCATATTCAGTTTCACGACCATGAACTCCATGTTCTTTCCGACATACGCGTCGAAATCGCGAACCGGACGCACATCAATCTGGGAACCGGGAAGGAAGGCGTCGATACCATCAAGATCAACAACCATACCACCTTTGATACGGCGTTTAATATTTCCTTCAAGGATGGTACCGTCTTCGAACCCTTTTTCAATACGATCCCAGGCACGAAGAGTGTCGGCTTTACGACGGGAAAGGACTAATTGCCCTTCACGGTCTTCTACACGATCGAGGAATACTTCAATTTCATCACCGACTTTGATTTGGTCGGCATTTCTAAATTCGTTTAACTGAACAATACCCTCTGATTTGAAACCGATGTCTACAATGACATACTTCTCGTCGATTCCAACCACACGCCCTGTAACAACTTCTTTTTCTGTAATGGCGTTAAGGGTTCCCTCGTACATATTGACGAGATTATTATACTCGCCTTCTGTGTAGTCTTCCGACTGTTCCTCCAACTCATTAAGTTTGTATACATCCCCACTGATATGTCCGTCGTAAACGGGGAGAGGTACTTCCTTTTCTTCTGCTTTTTCTTCCTCTTGAGTTTCTTCAGCAACAGGTTGCTGCGTTTCCGGTTCAGATTCAGCCTCAGCAGCTTCTTCTTTTTTCTCTTCTACAGGAGCAGCTTCTTCACTGGTTTCTTCTTCTTTAACTTCAACGGGCTCTTGTTCGGCCTTTTCGCCCTCACCAGAGGTTTCAGCTTCTACAGCTGCAGTATTGTTTTGTACCGTTTCTTCCTGTTGTTCTTCTTTTTTTAATTCATCGGTCATGTATGAGATCCTGTTTATATTTACTGCCGCACCCCATTATATCGGGATGGGATTAGGGTTTATGATTTTGGTTTATTCTGGTCCGGACCATCACCCCGAATAATTGAGGTTTCACCGGGAGATGTCTTTTCCTTGTTATATATGTAATTCAATATGATGTCGACTTGTTCCCTAAACGAGAGATTGCTTGTATCTATTACTATCGCGTCCGGGGATTTCTTGAGAGGAGCGTGCTTTCTGGAAGAATCCATGTGATCACGCTTACTTAGATTACGTCGAATCTCCTCAAAAGATACATTGTGATTATCCTGGGTCAGTTCCTCATACCGTCTTTTGGCACGCGTATCCAAGTCACATTCCATGAAGAACTTAAGATCTGCGTCAGGAAAAACAACGGTAGAGAGATCGCGACCGTCGGCTATAAAATTACCTCTTTTCACCTGTTTACGCATCAGCGTGTTTACACGTTCACGAATTTCAGGGTCAGAAGCAACTTTACTCACGTTGTCGGCTACCTGCTGAGTCCGGATTTCTCTGGTCACCTCATGGCCATCCAGAAAGACCCGAAACAGTTTGTCCGAATAACTAAAACTGATTTCAGTTTTATCAAATGCATCAAAGAACGCAACCCTGTCTCCAGAGTGCTCTAAAAAAATCAGCGTAACGGCTCTGTACAAAGCGCCGGAGTCGATATACTGGATATCTGTCCGGTTTGCTATGGCCTTTGCCGTTGAACTTTTGCCCGATCCAGCCGGGCCATCTATAACAATCATCATATCGCAAAGATTCGAAATTTAAAATTCTTTGGCCTGTGATGCAATATTTCCTTGAATAATGTTTGCTTATCATTTAATTTATGTAGCTATTAACTCTGTCGAGTACAAAATTAAAAACACAAAGTAAACTTTTAACGATCAATGCCTCAACATAAATCTGCTATTAAACGCGTTCGTCAGATTTCCAAGCGCCGCGAACACAATCGCCGGCTTCGTTCTACCATGCGTACACTCTATAAAAAAGCATTGGCTGCTGACAATCGTGAAGAAGCTGAGAAATCCGTACGGGAAGCAACCTCATATATTGATCGAATGGTAAAGGTTGGGATTCTTCATAAAAACAATGCCGCCAATAAAAAATCGAATCTCGCCCGTCATTTAAACACACTTTAATATTTCTCGTATTTAAATCTGTTAAGTTACTGTTATTACAACATCGATAACGGAACGGGAATTTTTTTTTAAGCCGGTCGCTACATTGTCATTATAATAAAATGTGATCCGGCTTTTTTTACATCTCTCCCTTACCTCAAGAGTGTCAATCGATAAGGAGGCCATCTTTATTTTTTAGAGGATGAAATGATTCTATTCGAAAGAAATGTTATACCTATCCGATAACCTTCAGAAACACTCTAAAAGCGGACCGGACAGCTTGCTTTTACACTAACGCTGTCCTACTTTCGTTGAAGGTACAAGCTAGTTTAAGTTAAACCGATTACCACATACTGGGGTTTAAGGAACCTGTTATTTTATGGAAGGTAATTTTTCAAGTAAAGTTCGTGATGTTATCCAGTTCAGCCGGGAAGAAGCTCTTCGTCTCGGGCACGATTATATTGGAACAGAACACCTGATTCTGGGTATCATCCGGCTGGGTGATGGCATTGCCGTTAAAATCCTGACAAACCTGAACTGTGATTTATCCAAGCTGAAGAAAGCTATCGAGGAGACGGTCAGAGGCACAGGCGGCACAGTTCGCATCGGAAATATCCCATTAACCAAACAAGCAGAAAAAGTACTTCGTATAACATATCTGGAAGCCAAGCTCTACAAGAGCGATACCATTGGTACCGAACATTTATTACTGTCGCTATTACGCGACGATGAAAATATCGCCGCACAGATTTTACATCAGTTCAATATTTCCTATGAATCCGTCCGGGAAGAACTGGATTTGATTATATCAGGCCGGGAATCTTCTGAACAGGCCGATTCAAGCAGTATCTCATCCGAACTTTCATCATCTGAAAGTGAAAAACCAAGCTCAGGAAGCGTGAGGTCTAAAAAAATGGAAAAAACGAAAACACCCGTACTCGACAATTTTGGTCGCGATCTGACACAGCTTGCCGAAGAAGATAAACTGGATCCGATTGTAGGCCGTGACAAGGAAATTGAGCGCGTTGCACAGGTCTTAAGCCGTCGTAAAAAGAACAACCCTGTTCTGATCGGCGAACCTGGCGTCGGAAAGACGGCTATCGCAGAAGGGCTTGCACTGCGAATTATCAAGCGCAAAGTTTCACGCATCCTATACGATAAACGTGTCGTAGCTCTGGATTTAGCTGCTCTTGTGGCAGGAACAAAATACCGGGGTCAGTTCGAAGAGCGCATGAAAGCACTCATGAACGAACTGGAAAAGGCCCCGAACGTAATTTTATTTATTGATGAACTTCACACCATTGTAGGAGCCGGTGGAGCCAGTGGTTCTCTTGATGCATCCAACATGCTGAAGCCGGCGCTCGCACGGGGGGAAATTCAGGCCATTGGAGCCACTACCCTTAACGAATATCGACAATACATAGAAAAAGACGGCGCCCTCGAACGACGTTTCCAGAAAATCATGGTTAATCCAACCTCTCCTGAGGAAACCATGGAAATTCTGAAACGGGTGAAAGGTAAATATGAGAAGCACCACAGCGTCCACTACTCGGATGAAGCAATCGAGGGATGCGTCAAACTGACCGACCGATACATCACCGACCACTTCCTCCCGGATAAGGCTATCGACGCTATGGACGAGGCTGGCGCTCGTGTTCACCTCTCGAACATCACCGTACCTGAGCACATTCTTAAACTTGAGGCCGATATCGAGCGGACCAGTGAAGAAAAAAACGCGATGGTCAAGAAACAGCGTTTTGAAGAAGCCGCCCGCTTGCG
>DATFNI010000453.1:0-21531 GCA_035266485.1 Balneolales bacterium | reverse complement strand
TTGTGTTTGTTAATCACGCTGTTGTATTGGTCGACCGGTTCTGCCCTGTAAACAAAGGTTCCGGGAGGTATGAAATGACGCTTGTCGAGCCTCCCCGATGAATAAATGATATTTCCGTGCCTGTCCTTAACAGTCAACTGGATCCACGCCTGAATCAGATCAAGCGGTCCCGTTGGGAAGTTGTGTCCCGGCTTGTTGTTGGTCACGGTCACATCCATCGCCACCGCCTGTCCGGGATGGACCGACGCGGGAACGTGCAGTTCAATGGGTATAGCAGGTCCATTATGCCACTTGGTCGCGATCTCCGGAATTTGAATATCACCCTTCAACCATTCATTGACCAGTTTTACCTGTTCTTTCCCGCCTGGCAAATGGAGAAGCACCGGCATCAGCTGGTTGCCACCCAGGAATCGATGGCTGCGGTGTTTGTGATCGTTTGGTGTCCTGTTGTAGTCAAGGGAATCACCATTGCCCGGGTCGTATGTCGCAACAAGAGGCATGTGACATTCCCTGCACTCAATCGTTTTTATAGGATCGTGAGGCACATTCCAGTGACTTTTACGCCAGTTATCATACTGATTCTGGAGCTGCACCCAGCCGACGCCATTCACCTGCTTGTTGATGAATTGCTTGTGGCATGAGCCGCAAAACTCCGGGGTTTTTAGCAGTGTTCGCTCATAACTCACAATATGATGTTGCGGATAGGCACGAATCAGAAAGTTACTGATAACTCTGGCAGCCGTTCCCTTTTTCAACTCAAACATGTAAGGAACAGGTCGGGATACTTTATACGCAGCATTCCCTTTCACATCCACTTTTGTGATGGAATGACAGGTTACGCATGATATGCCTTCATCGAGACCAACAGGGTTGGTAAGCTTTTTATCATCAAGATTTTTGGACCCGGAGAAGAGTGATATGGGATCATGGCACCCCCCGCAGTATCGAGTTGACTCAGGACCTTTTTCAACGGCCATCGCATGCTGAACTTTTCGGAAGGCCGGATCCATTGCCGAGTAGCGATGCGCACTGGCCTCCCACTCTTTGCCGACATTGGTGTGGCAACCGCTGCTCATGCACGATTTGGAACCGCCTAAAAGCCGGGCATCAATGGCTCCGCCACCGCTTGTTGTAGCAAGACTAGGCTGAAACGGCTTATTTTTCCCATAGATAAACTGGTAATCAGATGGAAATTTGTTATCAAACCTTATGGGATTGTATGCATAGATAAAAAGAACAAGAATGGCTACCTGAAACCCAAAAACGAGCAGTGTCTGCAGGCCGAATCTTTTTTCTGCATCCAGAAGCTGTTTGATCTTCTCGTTTTTAGACGATCTTAGATCACGAATGACTAACAGTAATATGTGAGGAACAACCGACAACAGAAAGGCAAATGTCGAGATGATATGAATGGTATCCCATATGTAACCTATTTTGGTCGAAAAAAGCGCTTGCGAACACAGCACAATTCCAGTAACAGCCGCCACTACAGCTGAGGTCATGGAGAGATAACCGGTGAGTTTGTGGTGGGTCAACAACCGTTTCCGGTAGGATAACCAGTGCCTGATTTGGTAGATGATATATGGGATAATTAAAACAAGACCGACTGCAGTGTGAATCACTACCAGTGATTGCGAAGTCAGGCTGAAAGAGAGAAAATAGATCAACAAACCCGAAATAAGCTCAAATACCAGGATACCAACGACCCAAATAGTCAAGCGACTATGCCATTTATGACTCTGAACTTCCATAGCAAACCCCGATTATATTACATTCTAAAGACTCTTATATCTTTTTATAGATTGAGCCGACTTTTTTTGGAACAGTGACTAGAAACACACAACCCGAATAATCAGGCTTTTAACCAACCTAAGATAACTATCCCCGACTTATTTGCAAGTAATAATTCAACATTCAAGAATAATTTGAAATCAGTCTAATTAATCCTAAATAATAAATTTTACCCTTTTGATTTGTAATTAATCACAATTCCAGACCTGTAATCACACGTTTGATACAACCGATCTATCAGGAAGTGTCAATATCAAAATCTACACTTATAAGGAACCTCAGGGATCATTCATTAGTTATAGGCACTTCCACTGACACGCGATGAACCAGTCATCAACTACATGTTTCCCGTTAGATACAGAGCCAGTTTGAGGTATCTTTTCCGCCATCCCTGGCAATTTGGGCTTTCCTTTTTGGGAGTTGCCATAGGAGTTGCCCTGATTCTGTCCATCGATATCTCCAATCAAAGTGCTGAACGGGCATTTTCACTTTCCTCGCAGATGGTTACCGGAAAAGCTACTGATCAGATCACGGCTGGTTCGGGTGGTATTCAGGATTCTCTTTACCGAAGGCTACGGCTCAACCTTCGGGTCCCAATGGCACCCGTCGTGGAAACCTATGTTCAAACACCGGATCATCCCGGCTATACGTTACATCTGCTGGGTATCGACCCTTTTTCAGAGCCCCTGTTCCGGCCGTATTTATCCGAGGTGCGGGATGGAAACAAGGGATCTTTACGCAATTTTCTCACCGGGAAACACAGAATTCTTATTCCATCCACCGATGCGAACACGATGAAGCTAACAACCGGAGACACACTAAAACTTCGGATTAGTGCTAAGACCATTCCCGTCGTTGTATCCGGTATCATTAAGCCCGCCAATGACTTCAATAAAACGGCCCTCAGCAATCTGTTGATTGCCGATATCTCAACAGTTCAGAACCTGACGGGGCGGTATCACACCATCTCTCATATTGATCTGATCATTCCTGAAAATAAACGCGGTGATCAGATACGTGCAGTGATCCGAAAGATGCTTCCTTCGGACGTGACCCTGCAGCCGGCAAGCGACAGCCAGCAGACCTTGGAAAAAATGTCGGAAGCATTCCGCCTGAACCTGTCGGCGCTGAGTAAGCTCGGACTGCTCGTCAGCATGTTTCTGATCTACAACATCATGACCTTTTCTGTGGTACAGCGCCGTGGACTGATTGGACGCCTGCGTGCCATCGGCTATTCACGGTCACAGATATTTCAACAAATCATCGGGGAAGCGTTCATTATCGGGATCATTGGTACGGCAATTGGCATTGGAGGTGGAATTTTACTGGCCCGCGAACTGATACATCTGATCACACGTACCATCAACGATCTGTACTATGTGGTCTCAGTAAGAGAGCTGCATATCCCTCTGTTTACCCTCGTAAAAGGAATTTTACTCGGGGTCGGAGCAACCGTTGCTGCTGCCATTTTCCCTGCTCTTGAAGCGACAAACACCGAGCCGGGTATCATGCTGAGATTTGATCAGAGCAACGAAAATATCCATCGTCGCCTGTCGGCTTATAACTACTGGGGTTCTGGATTACTGGCGGCCGGAGTCTTATTTCTTTGGATACCAGAAGGCGGCATCGGACTAAGTTACTTTGCTCTTTTGCTTGTGATACTCGGATTCTCACTGTTAACACCCGGAGCCGTCAGCTTTTTTGCAAATGTCATCCGGCCAGTTCTGAAGCAATTTTCAGGGGTTGCCGGGGCTATGGCGGCGCGCAGTATCCGGAATCACCTGAGCCGGACCTCCGTCGCAATCGCCGCCCTCATGATCGCTGTATCCGCAATTATAGGGTTAGGAGTGATGGTTACCAGCTTCAGAGAAACGCTTTCTCAATGGCTCACCACTACACTGCGCGCTGACATTTACATATCACCCCCCTCACCTGTCGCTAATCAACCTATGACCTACCTGGATTCCTCGTTTCAGGATCGGTTCCTGAAAATCCCCGGAGTTCGCTCGATTGGCACGATTGGACGTTACCATATACCCTTCCACAACGGAAGGTTGGAAATAGCCGTTGCCAATATACCAACTGCAGGTCACCAGGGATTTCGGTTTAAATCAGGTAATGCCCAGACCATCTGGAAAGATTTTAAAAACGGTCAGATCATCATATCTGAACCTTTCGCCTTTAAACACCACGTTTCCACTGGCGACACGCTGCAACTCCCCACAGACGGTGGCACAAGATCATTCCGTATCGCCGGGGTTTACTTCGATTATGCCTCTGATGAAGGTGTTGTTTTGATGGATCGATCTGTATATCAAAAATATTGGCACTTCAAAGGGATAACCGGCATCTCCCTCTATTTGAAGAAGGGATTTAAACTGCAGAATGTCATTCCGAAAGTAAGAAAGGCCGCCGGTTCGAATGTTTTGCTGAATATCCGTTCCAACAGAGAGCTTCGTGAGCAATCCTTAAAGATCTTCGACCGTACTTTTACCATCACGACGGTGCTTCAGATTTTGATTGCGCTTGTAGCCTTTGTTGGTGTCTTCAGTGCATTGATGGCACTTCAACTTGAAAAAGAAAGGGAACTTAGCATTTTGCGCGCTCTGGGGTTTACCCCATCACAGGTTCGCACGCTCATTACTACCGAAACCGGATTAATGGGTCTCATTGCCGGCATTCTGGCTATCCCGGTTGGCCTGGTGCTTGCCTGGGCGTTGATCTATGTCATCAATCAGCGCTCTTTCGGCTGGACTTTCCAATTTGTGGTTCCTTCAATCATCATTATTCGTTCACTTTTAGTTGCTATTTTAGCAGCATTACTTGCAAGCTGGTATCCCGGTAAACGGATGTCCAGGTCATCACTTTCCAGAATCTTTCGAGATGTCTGAAAAAAACAGACTATGAGATACAAGTATACCTGGATATTTTTGGCAGTAATTACGGTAGTTATAATCTACTGGATATTCTTCCATTCGTCTGTAACCGGTAATCAATCCAATCCTTCTTCCGGGGTTTCTTTAAGCGATGTGCTTGGCAATACCGACACAATCGGTTTCAAGAGAGCCGTCAAGCCAGGAAACTTCGTTTTTCCGGCTGATTATGGTCCGCATCCTGATTTTAAAACGGAGTGGTGGTACTATACAGGAAACCTGGATACACGGGACGGGCGGCACTTTGGTTATGAACTCACCTTCTTCCGGATAGCTGCTTCTCCTGATAGTGTACGGTCTCAATCAGACTGGGCCACCAACCAGTTTTATATGGCTCATTTCACGGTTACAGACGTCCGAAATCGAAAGTTTTACGATTATCAGCGGTTCAGCCGCGCCGCCCTGCAACTGGCCGGCGCGCAGGCCAATCCGTATAATGTCTGGTTATATGACTGGCGGGTGATGGGAGGAGATAAGCACGCCGACACGGTATATGTTCAGGCAGCGGACAGCGGAATATCGATAGATCTGAAGTTGTTAGCTTCAAAACCACCCGTTCTTGAAGGAAATCATGGATTAAGCCAAAAAGGAACACGTCCCGGCAATGCCTCCTATTACTTTTCTGTACCCAGGCTTCACACACAGGGAACCGTAGGAATACATGGTCAAAAATATTCTGTCATCGGTAACAGCTGGATGGACAGGGAATGGAGCACCAGCATGCTGGAAGAAGATCTGTCCGGATGGGACTGGTTTTCACTGCAGCTCGATAACGGCTGGGACCTCATGTATTACCAGCTGCGAAAGATAGATGGACAACCCGCTTCTACCTCCGATGGATCATTGATCGACCCACAGGGCAAAAAAACGAACCTTCCATTCGGCACGGTTCAGCTTGTGACAACCGGCACATGGAGGAGTCCAACGGATGATGCCACTTACCCATCAGGCTGGAAACTGACCATTCCTAAGAAAAAAACCGACCTTGTTATCACCCCGTATATCCCAAACCAGGAGTTGACTACCAGTGTCCGGTATTGGGAGGGTTGTGTTCAAATTAAAGGCATAATGAATGGAAAACAGGTTGACGGAAGTGGTTACGTTGAACTCACCGGCTATGCTGCCGGCCCGAAGACGGTTGAATTGAACCGATGATGAATTTAGGCACACTGAAAGGGTCAGCCCATAAAACGTTCTGATGCAACTGACCCTCCAAATTTGTACTATCTCAATATGAATCAGCCATATGTCATTTGAGGAGGAGGTTTGTCATGCAGGCAACATTTATTTTCGTTCTTGTCATTTTTTCGCTGGCACTGTTTGTTTTCTGGATATGGACGATCGTCGACTGTATCAGAAACCCCAACTTTGATGATACGCGCCGCATCATGTGGATTCTCATCATCGTTCTGCTTGGTTTCATTGGCAGTTTTATCTACCTGTTTATGGCATCGCGAGGCGGAGATCCTGAATCTTTTTAAATAAGATTAATGTACCCAGGCTCTTAAGACCTTCTGACCATAGAGATACGCGTTTACCCGAAAACGTCACGAATCTGTTGGCCGAAGATGGCTCATTACCCAGTTGAAGGGGGCCCATTCTATCGCGCCTACCCGTTCCTTCAGCCATGCAACATTTATGTAAATGACAGGAATAAGCACGAGTGTGATAAGAGTGGAGGCGGTGAGTCCACCGATAACAACACGTGCTAACGAGGCTTGGATTTCGCCGCCTGAACCCCATCCCAGTGACATGGGCAACAGGCCCAGAATAGTCGTCAGAGCAGTCATCAAAATTGGACGCAGGCGGTAACGGCCAGCCAGTACTACAGCATCATAAGTGCTCATGTTGTTTTCGCGAATAAGCAGATTGATATAGTCGACCAAAACAATCGCGTTATTTACAACAATGCCGGCCAGCATCACCATACCCATCATGCTTTGCATATTCAGCGTTGTCCCCGTTAGCAGCATCACCGGCACAACTCCAACAATGGCCAGTGGAACCGAAAACATGACAATCAGCGGATCAATGAATCGCTCAAATTGGCCCGCCATCACCATATACACGAGAATTAAAGCCATAATTATCGACAGAATAAAATCCGATGCCGCTTTTTGCTGCTCCTCGTACTCTCCTCCAAAAGAAAGTGAAAACCCTTGGGGAAGAGCGATTTTTGTAAACGATGTCCGCATTTTTTGCACGGCTTCCCCCAGGGCTGTCCCTTTTTCGAGATTTGCCGTTATGTAGGTGACTCGTTGCCCATCAATTCTGGTGATGCTCGTGGGTCCGCGTGCATTACTTTTCTTAACCACGGCAGATATCGGCAAAATCCGGCCATCTGCCGAGCGTATGGATATGTTGTCGAGGTCTTGTGTTGTGAGACGGTCTTTGGGTTGCAAACGGACCATAATCGGAAACTGGTCCCCTCCTTCCCGGTAACGGCTGGCTTCCGATCCCCCGATATTGGTTTCCAGGACCTGCGCCACCTGCTCTACGGAGAGTCCCAGCTGAGCAATTCTTTCACGATCAAATGTGACGTTTTCTTCCGGCCGGCCTTCCTGGGTGCTGATCTGGACATCACTGATTCCTTTTATTTGTTCCATCTTGTTCTTCAGCTGCAGAGCAATTGCCTGGGCCTGCCTGAGATCGTTGCCGCGTAATTCGACTTCAACGGCGTCGCCACTGCTGCCGGAGCTGAAGATGCGACGAAGGATCCAAAGTCCGGGCTGCGCCTGAACATTGATCTCAGCGCCCGGAATCAATCCCTCGACATGCTTGCGAATCCTGTCAGCAAGTACGGAGGGTTCCACCGTGCGCTTAGACGGGTCCACCATGGTGATTTCCACTTCGGCATGTCCATTACGTACATCCCGGGAAAGATGCTTGATCTGATCCGGCGGCACGAAATTTCGCACGTAATGATCCAGTTCGCGGGTAAATTCATTGATAACGGCAATATTAGTGCCTTCCGCCATATTCATATCTATACTGATTTCATCAGCATCTGATTGTGGCGCAAGTTCGACTGGAATGAGTGGAAACAGAAGTAACGTGACTCCAACTAATGCCGTTGCCGTTCCAAAGACGATATATTTGTGCTTAATCGATTTCTCAATAAGCCCAGCATACCATGCTTCAGTTCTTGCAAACATATTGTGCATTCGTGAACTCTGGGCGAGTTTATCATCATGGCCTTCCTTTATTGTCATAAAACGGCTGCTAAGCATCGGTACCAGGGTCAGAGCCACCATTAATGAACATAGCAGGGAAAATACAATCACAAGTGCCAGCTCTTTGAACAGCATGCCGGTAACACTCTGCATGAATACAACCGGAAGGAAAATGACAATCGTAGTCAATGTCGAGGCTATGATAGCTCCTGCGACCTGTTTAGTGCCAATCAGAGAGCTTTCCTTCAGGCTTTTCCCGTTATGCCGGATCCGCACGATATTTTCCAGAACAACAATGCCGTTATCCACCATCATACCCACCCCCAGGGCCAGTCCCCCGAGGCTCATCAGGTTCAGTGTCATCCCATTCAGGTATAAAAGAGAAAATGTAGCAATAATTGAGATCGGAATGGCCAGGGCAATAATTGCTGTGGTTGAGCCATTGCGGAGAAAGATATAAAGGATCAGGATGGCCAGCAGGCCGCCCCAAATAGCAGAATTCAACACGTTATTAACCGAACTGTTGATGAAATTGCTTTGATCCGTCGCCACGATCATCTTCAGATCGCCTCGCATCCCGTTAATCCGGTCCGCTTCGCGCTTCACAGCATCTGCAACCTGCAACGTGTTGGCCCCGGATTGCTTCCGAATAGCCAAACGAATCATAGGCTGACCGTCAACCCGGACGTATCGCCCCAAATCGGCATATCCATCCACAACATTAGCAACATCTCGGACACGTACCACGCCATTTGCAGTGGATGACACAACAGTGTTCCGGATTTGATTCAGCGATTGATATTCACCAATGCTTCGTACATAAAGATCGGAAACACCATGTTTCACATTTCCACCGGGTAATGTTGTGTTTTCCCTGGAAAGTGCTCGTATTACATCGTCCGACGTGAGATGGCTCGCAAGCAAACGGTCCCGTTTCAGGTTAATGACGATCTGCCGGTCCACTCCGCCCCATATGTCAATGGTTCCGACTCCCGGAATTTGTTCAAACCGGTTCCGGATCTCACGGTCCAGAATTCTGGTTAGCTCCTGCAGGTTATGTGTTTTTGACGATACTCCCAGGATAACAATAGGACTATTATTTGGATCGAACTTCCAGATGCCAGGCGATTCTGCCTCTTTGGGCAGATCGTCGCGGACACGGTCGAGTGCGCCACGCACATCGTTGGCAGCTTCATCCAGGTTTGTTCCCTGGCTGAAATTCAATGTAACGTAACTGCGCCCCTCATCAGACCGGGATGTCATCTTCTCCACATTGGGAACCCCGGCTAGCGCATTTTCAATGGGCTCTGTAATGATCTTTTCCATCTCTTCGGGTCCCACATTCGGATACCCGATATAAACGGTAAGACGGGGATATTCGATTGGGGGAAGCAAGTCAACAGGTAAGTAGTAAAAGCCGATCACGCCCAACGTGATGACAATCAGATACACCATCGCTGTAGCGACCGGCCTGCGAATTGAAGTCGGAGTCAGTGGCATGGTTCTATAATTGAGATGCTTGAGAGGTGTCGTTTTTCTGCTTGTTCCCTGAACTCGCCTCCTGAATAATGTCTTCCAGCAAATCTTCCTGCTGCAGGTTTTGAAGACTGATTATCCGTTCCATCGTTATGGGCCGGACTCGTGCAGATGGTGAGGCAATAAGCAGGTCCTGCCCCACGGTTATCACCCAGTCACCGCTTCTGATTCCCGAAACAGCCGTCAGCATTTTGCCGCTTGCTATGATCTTAATCGGCCGGAATGTCATTGGAGTGGGATCGGTCAGTGTGGCATCTTTGTTCGGATCGACAGTTTTAACGGCTTTAACTTCTTTCCCAAGCGAAGCCGCCACATAAATGCCCGTCTCACCCGTTACAGGGTTCTGAAAGAGAGCACTATTGGGTACAAGGGTTGCCTGTTGACTCTCCCCGTAAAAAATGTCAACGGATACAAACATGCCCGGCTTGAGTTTGAGTCCCGGATTCTTAAGGTCGATCTCGGCCATGGTTGAATGTGTGACAGGGTCCAGGAATGGCGATATCCTGGATATCACCGCCCTCATCGGTTTAAAGGACGTCGTGTCTTCAGGCTGAATGGTTACCCTTTGCCCAACTTCTATTTTCACGGACATAAGCTCAGTCAGTTCCGCGCGTACCTTAACCCTATCGAGTTCTCCTAGTAGCATCAACTGCGATGACGGGGTAACCTGCATGCCCACCTCTGCATTTCTGCCACCTACATAACCGGCTATGGGTGCCCGAATCACCGTTCTTGATAGATTTATGCGCGCCTGCTGTAAATTAGCCCTTGCCTGATCAGCTTGAGCCTGGGCCACTTTATAATTCGCTTCTGCTCCATCGAGTTGTGCTTTTTGCGTTTCGACTTCCAGATTACTCGTCATCTGTTTTTCACTCAGCTTCAGGGTACGCGAATATTGAGAACGAACCTGTTCCATGGCAGCTTTGGCCTGATCAACACGCGCCTCCGTCAGCCGGAGCTGAGCCGTCGCGGCATCATATTGTTTCTGATATTCATCTTCTCTCAATCTCAATAAAACCTGTCCTTTTGAGACACGATCCCCATTTTGCACCTCGACACTGATTATGGGCGCATTTATTTCCGGATGAAGGGCAATCTGATTTTCTGCCCTGACGGTACCGCTGAGCCGTTCGATAAGGGGTAAGCGTCCATAACGCGCCTGAACGGCTTCCACGGCAGGAATCGGAACTTCTGCTGGGTTGTCCTTTGCTAAGGTGCCACCCTGATCTTTTGTGGTTGATGAACAACCGGTGAATCCCCATAAAAGAATCAGGATCAGAGTAATAGTTTGTATCCTCCTATTCATAATACGCGATCTAAAACAGATTTCTTCGTCGGTTAACTATAAAACTAATATTTTTAATTAGTTATTTTTTCTTTAATGACGTGAGATGACAGTTGAGGGTGTTCTGAGAAAACCCTTAACTAACAGTACCTTAAGTCTGATAATCATGGTACCATATTTTGTAAAATCCTCTTATCTCCCTAACGGCTATTAATTAGCTCCAAAATGACAGCCGCAGTCCTATTTCCTTTAATAATAAAGTATAGATATCAGGCATAATGTACTATACAAATTATATAATAGAAGATCTTTTATCCCTTTTTTTGTCCATCTTGGCACATTTCTTACTGCCGGTATTAATTATATTGTCATAACATCATTTGCATCCCCATTCACAAACCCTATTTAACAATGTCGAACACCATCCATCGACACGTAACCCTCACTCTTTTTTTACCTATCTTCTTTTCACTGCTGACCGTCAGGGTTTCAGCTCAGTCGGAACGCCAGGTTTCCTATGATGTATCTTTCCCGAATGCGGTGCATCATGAAGCCCGGATATCGATTAATCTCACCGGAATAACCAATAATCCCGTCATCTTCTGGATGAGCCGGTCATCTCCGGGACGATACGCCTTACATGAATTTGCAAAGAATGTTTATGACGTCTCCGCAGTAGACAACCAGGGGCACGCACTGAAAATCACTCGTCCCAACCCATCCACATGGGCTGTCCATGGGACCGGGGGAACCGTGCATTTCACATACACTCTTTACGGTGATCGTACTGACGGCACCTATGTCGGGATTGATCAAACGCATGCTCATCTCAATATGCCTGCCGCTTTCATGTGGGCTGTTGGTTTCGATGACGCTCCGATTCGCATCCGGTTTCAGATCCCACAGGGTTCCGGATGGAAAATAGCAACTCAGCTTAAGCCGACTTCAAACCCGACTATTTTTACTGCTCCCGACCGGCAGTATTTCATGGATAGTCCCACCGAACTCAGCGACTTCACAACGCGTACCTGGCAGGAAAAATCAGGCAACAAAACCTACACGATGCGCCTGGATCTGCACTTTCTGGGGAATGAGAACCAAGCCACAGAGTTTGCAAACATGGTAAAACGTGTAGTTAACGAAGAAAAGGGGGTCTTCGGGGAGCTGCCCTCTTACGAATACGGCACATACACCTTTATAGCCGATTATTTGCCATGGGCCCACCGGGATGGCATGGAGCACAGGAATTCAACTGTATTAACCTCTCCATTGCCGCTTAGCACCAACATGATAACTGATCTTGGTGCTGTGGCTCACGAGTTTTTTCATTCCTGGAATATGGAAAGATTGCGGGCACAATCTATTGAGCCGTTCGATTTTACCAGGGCTAACATGTCAAAAGAACTATGGTTCGGTGAAGGTTTCACCAGCTATTATGACAAACTGATACTCAGGAGGTCCGGGTATCTCAATAATACCGCCTGGGCTCATATCATGGGCAATTATCTGAATATCGTCATAAACGCACCCGGAAGGCAGTTCAACAGTTTAGTTCAGATGAGTCAGCAGGCCCCGTTTGAAGATCCTGCGACATCGTTTGATGCTCAAAACAATTCGAATACCTACCTCTCTTACTACACCTGGGGATCGGTTGTCGGTATGGGTTTGGACCTGACGCTTCGTACAAAGTATAACCTGACGCTTGACGACTATATGAAAGCCATGTGGCAGAAGTTTGGCAAGTCGGAACAGCCATATACGATGAACGACCTGAGACAGACTCTGGGAGAGATCACTAAAGACACTGCCTTTGCTCACCACTTTTTCAATGCTTATATCCTTGGCAATGATCTTCCTGATTTTAAGGATCTGTTGTCACATGCCGGATTCTTACTTCGTAATGCCAATCCCGACCACGCCGTACTTCAGTTTGGAAGGGATAAGCTCCGGTTTGATGATGGAACGGCTGTGGTAATGAATAATACGATCAGTGGGAGCCCGCTTTATCAGGCAGGTATCGACCGGGGTGATGTCATTACTGAACTGGATGGTCGTCCCCTGGAGAATAACGACTATCTGGAGGCCCTTTTGGATGAACACCAACCCGGCGACGGTATCGAGATCGCATGGTTATCCCGGGGGAAACGTTATCAGACAACCATAACCCTAGCCGGTGATCCAACACTGGAACTTGTTCCCTATGAGAACGCCGGCCTGAAGTTGGCAAAATCAATGCGCGAATTCCGGGATCATTGGTTCGCCAGCAAACAATGAATCGGTATTGAGACTTCTGACAAATCTGCTAACTATTTACTGTTAATTGACCTCTTTTGTATAACTCCATTCTAATCCTTGTATCCTTGTCATTAGGCAAGGCTTATCCTTATCTTCCTTTGCACTGGGGTAATTATTGTGTTTGGGTAAACAATGGCAATGGACGAAGAGCAGCAAGGGAGACCGAAAATAATACCTGTCGACCGGTTGTTGGAAGGATATATGACTGGCATTTTTCCAATGTCGAGATCCCGGTACAGCAACGATTACGACTGGTACACGGCAAAAAGAAGAGGCATAATACCTATCGATCAGTTTCACATTTCAAAAAACGTGAAACGGCTGATCCGTCAGGGTCGGTTTGAGGTACATTATAATTCCCATTTCAAAAAGGTAATGGAGGCCTGTGCCGACCGTTCAAGTACGTGGATTTCTGATGTCATTATCGAGTCGTATGTTCGTTTACACGAACTGGATTTTGCCCACTCCGTCGAAATCTGGAAACATAATAATCTGGTCGGCGGATTGTATGGTGTAGCTATTGGTGGGGCATACTTCGGTGAATCGATGTTTCATAACGAAACGGATATGGATAAGATCGCACTCTATTTTTGCCACAAGAGATTGATTGAAGGAGGATTCACCCTTTGGGACACGCAGTTCTATACAGATCATCTCAGCCAGTTTGGCTGCGTGGAAATTTCCTCGGATGAATACAAAAGGAGGCTCCACACCGCCCTAAAGGTGAAAGCGCACTTCATTCATCCGGACCATGACCATGGCTCCCGACCTGCTCTCTTTTAAACAACTCCAGTTGTTTTCCTTCAACTATCTCAGCTATTTCGAGACCGGATACCGTGATTCCCAGAAGACGCACTTTTCGCTTCTCGGCCTCTGTTTGCGGAAGCATATTCTTGGATAATGTTGCCAGAGTCTCTGCATTTCGTATAAACCCTCCGGGTGTCGTACTTCTGGTTACACGCTGAAAATCGGCATACCTGACTTTAAGGGTGACCGTGCGACCACCGGTATTGTACTTCTCGAGTCTTCCAGCGACATCCCGGGCAATGGCATCCAGACGGAGCTCCATATCTTTCCTATTGCCCAGATCCTCAGAAAAAGTCTCTTCGGCCCCGATTGATTTTCGAATACGGTCCGCCTTCACTTCCCGCAAGTCAAACCCTCTGGCTATCTGATAGTAGAATGATCCGGTTTTTCCGAAATGTGTTACCAGGTCCGCCTCACTCCATGTCTTCAGATCAGCCCCATTGTGAATACCCAGCGATTTCATTTTTTCTTCAGTCACCCGCCCGATACCATGAAATTTTCCAATCGGCAGCTTTGAGATAAACTCCTCCGCCATGTCAGGCGTGATCACTGCAAGACCATCCGGCTTATCCAGATCCGATGCAATTTTTGCTAAAAACTTATTGGGAGCGACACCGGCCGATGCCGTTAATCGGGTACGCCTCCTGATTGCGTCTTTGATCTCTTTTGCCAGCAGCGTGGCAGACGGATTGTTTTTTTTATTCTCCGTCACATCCAGGTACGCTTCGTCAAGCGACAAGGGTTCGATGAGATCCGTATACTCTTTAAAAATCTCACGAATCTGTTTTGAAACAGTACGATAAACCTCAAAACGTGGCTTAACAAAAATACCATGCGGACACAATCTCCTGGCATGAGCTGAGGGCATCGCCGAATGTACACCGAATTTTCGTGCCTCATAACTGGCAGTCGCAACCACACCCCGGCTGTCGGGAGAACCACCAACAATCACAGCTTTACCCTGCCATTCCGGGTGGTCGCGCTGCTCAACCGATGCATAAAAGGCATCCATATCAATATGTATAATTTTGCGAATCTGCATGGTTGTGGTTTGTACAGATCTTCTGTTTTAAAGATAGAACATTCGCATTTTTAGAACGTTAAAACAGTTCAGTTTTGTTGTCTTTTACGAAATTGCAGATATTTGGACTGATTTGAAAAACTATTAAACCCTTTAGCACTGGAGAATAGAGCAATGTATACACTTGCAGCAACGGATTATGTATGGTTCGTGATGGTCGGTCTGAGTATGGGACTAGTTGGCTTTTTACTTTTTGAAAGTCACGGAGTTACAATTATGGCAAATTTGCTGATCGGGACAATCTCATCACTACTTGGCGGCCTTACTGGTGCAATATTGGGCCTGGGCACCCCCTTACTTTCTGCTTTCCTTTTTGCCCTGACGGCATTAGTCATGTTTAATCTATGGAACCTGCATGGTATGGATAAGACAGTTGACGACAACGTACGCATTGTTCGTAAATACGAGCCCAAATCCAAAGATCATGCGTAATGTCTTCCGACCCGGAGGAGATTACAACCTATGCGCTCTGGCTGATCCCGGGTGATCCGGAATTTCGTGAGCTAGAAAAGCTGATTTACGATAATCAACAGCTGGTACAAGAACCAGCGTTTATACCCCATATCACATTGCTGAGCGGCATTGAACCGGAGCCGGATTTGTCTTATCGTTTTCAATCATTACGTCGCCTGACACCAGGTTTTACATTACGTTGCCGTGAATCGGGAAGAGGTTCTGATTACTTTCACTGCCTCTATATACCGGTAATCATCTCTGCCAAATTGAAATGGCTTAGAAAGAGGGCCGAAAATATTTTCACCTTTTCCTCCACACGAACCTTTCAGCCCCACATCAGTCTGATGTATTCTGACCCGCGATCAACTCTCGTCAGCAATGGCATTAGCCTGCTTACTGATTTTACTGCCAGGGAAGTCAATGTCGTCCGTCTTGAACTGTGGAACACAAATGGTTCAGTTGACAACTGGAAATGCATTTACCGGGAAAAGTTATAAGTCCTCTTAATCGAAAGGGTTAAAGATCATTTTCTGAATTACCCAAATCTTCGTTAAATTACCACGTTACGTAAGTAGGGATCATCCCCAATCAAATCTGCCAGATGCTGTACACAAACCGTACAGCATGTTTTTAACTACATCCGCACATAAAACTCTCGAGCATCCTTTGTCGCGCATCAAAAGCCCGGCCAGTCGACGATATCTTGGCCGACGCCTCGGTACCAAGTGGCTGATAAGTATCGCTTTCTGGGTACTATTGGGTGTATTTTTCGCCAGTAAAACATATGTATACAACCTGATCATCGATCAGCCGATTGATTGGTGGAGGGCTGTGGGATTCACTATGCCCAAAGCTATCATTTGGGGTATAATGACCCCACTCGTGCTTTGGTTTGCCTCATTGTATAAAATAGATAGCCATAATTGGTGGCGAAACGGGTTAATCCATTTAACAACGGCGGTATTGCTGGCTCCTTTTCTGGTAATACTCTCTTTCCTTATAAGTCTACTCCTAAAGTGGATTGGGGGGAACCTCCCGGACAATCCTTCCTTTGTTATAGCATCATTGAATCCCCAGGTTTTTGCTACCAGTTTTGACAATATTCTCACTTACATTATACTGGTTGGAGCGTATCATGTCTACGAATATTATCAGCGATACCGAAACAGGGTGCTTCAGTCCACGAAACTGGAGGCTCAACTGGCCAAACTCAGGCTCGATTTACTGAAAGCACAGTTGAATCCACATTTTCTCTTCAATACATTGAATGCAATCTCGATTGTAAAAGACCATGACCTGGAAGCGGCCGACGAGATGATCACCGATTTGTCCGAATTGCTGCGATTCATCATGGATAATATTCACCGACAAGAGGTTACCCTTCGAGAAGAAGTGGACTTCTTAAAACGTTATATTTCTATCCAGAACAAGCGTTTTGACAACAAGCTCGATGTGCAGATTGACATCGATCCTTCTACCTGGAATGCCATGGTTCCAAGTCTCCTGTTGCAACCGATTGTCGAAAACTCTATTAAGCACGGTATGACTGATTCCAAGCAAAAGGGAAAGATTGATATTGAGTGCCGGCTTGTTGAGAACCAACTCTGTTTTGAAGTCAGAGATAACGGAACCGGTCTCAAACCCAATCATATGAGTCGAACCAATGGATCAGGCATTGGGGTAAGAAATACGCATGAACGCCTCCGCAATCTTTACGGAGATCAATATTCCTTCGAACTTAAAAACGGAAAAACAGGCGGAGCCGTCGCTCGTCTGACCATACCCTATCGCTGGGAAAATCCCGATTAATATTCATTGTAGTCTAATACATTATGCCATACAACGTACTTATTGTTGATGATGAATCACATGCGCGTGAACGACTTGCCAAATTCATTAAAAATGATTCCCGCCTGGCTATTCACGGAGAATGTGAAAACGGTACAGATGCTGCCGAGTTCATTTTAAATCAAAAGCCGGATGTCGTTTTTCTGGACATTCAGATGCCCGACCTAGACGGCTTTGGAGTCATTGAAACGGTGGGAATCAAAGATATGCCACCGACTATTTTTGTTACAGCTTATGATCAATATGCGATCAACGCTTTTAAGGTTAACGCGCTCGATTACGTGCTGAAACCGGTATCGCGCAGCTCGTTCGAAGAGGCGTCCAATCGGGCCATCGAGTTGTTAAACTCACGGAAAAGCGGTGTTTTGAACGAAAAACTGATGAACCTGCTCAACGAAATCAAGAACGGCCAGGAAAACAAGCCTTCGACCGATTACCTTCAGCGGATTATCATCAAGTCCACGGGGAAGATGTACATTGTAAAAGCAGAAGATATAGACTGGATAGAAGCCGACGACAACTATGTGAAGCTGCATGTTGGTGAGAAAACACATTACCTGCGCCAGACCATGAAATCAATGGAAAAATCCCTTGATCCGTCGTTATTTCTCCGTATTCATCGCTCGGTCATTGTCAATATGGACCGTATCTCACAGATCCAGCAATGGTTCAACAATGAATACATGGTTACTTTAAAAAACGGTACCGAACTGAACATGAGCCGTACATATCGTGAAAAAGCCAAGAAGAGATTCAGCGAATTCAGCTAATTAATACAGGTTACACTGCCATCGCTTAATTCGCCACTTTATTTGTCGGTTCACCACACATGGGTGTGTGAATACGCATCTCAGGCTTAGCTTACTTACAGATTAAATGATGAAGATATTTTTCTCATTTGATCATTGTTAGGTTGTACATGATTCATAGCTCTTGTTCTTTCGATTACTGATGGATGTTGAAAGTAGGTCTTTTAGGCAAACACCTCACCTCAATCCCAACCCCCCCTTGTGTCAATCTGCCTCAACGACTCCAGTTGACACTAGATTGCCAACCCCCCTTGACCTATTTATACATCTTATCAGATCGACCTCAAACGGGATATCAGCGCCAACTGATATCCCGTTTTTTTTATATCCACCCGTTTTTCCTTACCACAAATATTATCCGTTTACCCCTATCACATTTTCTATCAAGGGATAATGAGATATCATTCTTTCAGATTGTTTTGTTATAACAACAGGCCAATCTACTAGGATGAACTACTACTTACTAATGGAACTGAATACCTTTCTTGGTTAACACGTAATATCCAGCATCTGGCAGTTTTTGAAAGGTTTTCGGTTCCATTTTTTCTTTCGGGTGTACCAATTGCATATCTTCCGGTATTACAATTACTTACCATCTTTAGAGGTAGTGGTCTGTCTCCTTCCGTTATCAGCCGGTCACTCCAAATTGGCTCTTCACTTTCAGCAGCATATCATATTTCTATGTGACCATGCGGTTTTTTAGCTAAATTGTCACGTCTTAAAACGGTTTCTTCAATAGGTCACTATTAACTGGTGTGTTGATTCCTAACCGCGTGATCATCTTGCTATTCAGCATAATCCTTTCCAATTAAAAGGAGTGTTATGAAAAAGAAATATTGGCTAACTCACTTCTCATATTTCATTCTTCTACTATGTATTGTTTCATGGCAATCGGTGTATGCTCAATTAAACTCCGGGGAAACAGTACTTTGCCGTTTTCCAACATTACATAACAATACTATTGTTTTTGAATCGGCAGGCAACCTTTGGAAAGTCAGTCGCTCGGGAGGTACTGCAGAGCGATTAACTACGGACAACGGATACGATCTCATGCCCCGATTCTCCCCGGATGGCAAAACGATCGCTTTTACCGGTCAATACGAGGGTAATACCGACGTATACACGATCCCGGTCAATGGCGGGAAGGCTATCCGCCTGACCTATCATTCCGATGTCGTCCAACGTCCGCCAACACGATGGGGACCGGACAATATGGTGGTAACCTGGACTCCCGACGGAAAACATATTGTGTTCCTTTCCCGGCGTACGACCTTCAATTCATGGTTTGGTCAACTCTTCACTGTTGGTGAGGATGGCGGGCTGCCACAACAGATGCCTCTCCCAAAAGGAGGGACCCTCACCTATAGTCCCGACGGAAATAAAATTGCGTTCAACCGTATTTTCCGAAACTTCCGCACCTGGAAACGTTATTATGGCGGGCTGGCCCAGGATATCTGGATTTATGATTTCAAGACCCATGAGACGCAGCGCGTGACCACCTGGAAAGGAACAGACACCTATCCGATGTGGTATAAAAACACCATTTATTTTGCATCAGACCGTGGCTCAAATCACCGCCTCAATATCTGGGCTTACAATACGACCGATAAGTCGTTCCGACAGATTACCCACTTTAAAGATTACGATGTCGACTGGCCAAGCCTTGGCAACAACGGGATCGTCTTCCAGGATGGCGGCTCTTTATATGTTCTGGATCTGCCCTCGGAACAACTACACAAAATTGATGTAAAAGTGCCTGACGATGGCACCCGCACCATGCCTCACTGGGTCGAGGCTCAAAAGATGATCCGCAGCTTCGACATAGCACCAAACGGGAAACGTGCCTTATTCGGAGCCCGGGGCGATATCTTTACCGTTCCTGCCAAACACGGTCCGACACGTGATCTCACCTATACTTCCAATGCACAGGAACAATATCCTTCCTGGTCACCTGATGGGAAATGGGTGGCTTACCTGACCGACAGCCATGGGACTAATGAACTGGCAATACGCCCATCCGATGGTTCTGGAAAAGAAGAACTTGTCACACATTTCAAAACCGGATATTTTTTGAATCCCCGCTGGTCGCCCGACAGCGACAAGCTTGCTTTTTCGGATAATAACCACGTGCTCTGGTATGTGAGTATCAAAGACAAAAAACCGGTAAAGATTGATCAGGATCCGCAATCCGATATCAGTGATTATACCTGGTCGCCCGATGGACGATGGATCGCTTACAGCAAGACGAACGACAGCAGGATCTCTCAAATCTACTTCTATAATCTTGCTGAAAATAAAACCGTAAAGGTCAGCAATGGAATGAATTCGGACAGGGAGCCCGTCTTTGGTTCGAAAGGAAAGTATCTCTACTTCATATCCGAAAGACATGAGAATCCGACATTCAGCGAAACCGAATTCAATATCGCTACCCAAAAGATGGACGGCATCTATCTGGCTACACTTCAGAAAAATGAACCTTCTCCCTTCGCGCCTCAATCGGATGAAGGGTCATTACAGGATACGGCATCAAAAACGAAAGAAGCCGAAGCTGGCCCGTGGAAACCCGGGGCTACAGCTCCAATAACGGTTGACCTGGATGGGTTGATGAATCGCGTGGTTCCATTACCTATCGAATCCGGAGACTACAGCAATCTGCAGGTTGCGAATAATCGTGTTTATTATCAGACATCACCTTTGCAGATGATCGATGGTCCGTTACCAAATAGCGGTTCATTCAGCATTCATGCCTTTGATATGAATAACAAAAAAGATGCTGTTGTGGTTGGAGATGCCCGCGGCTTTGCGCTAAGTGCCAATGGCAGTACCATCCTGTATACAAAAGATGGCGACTCCTTCAGCATGATTCCTGCAACAGCCGAAGATGCAAAAGGTACCGAATCTCTGAATCTTTCCGGTATGAAAATCCAGGTCAATCCAAAAGCGGAGTGGACCGAGATGTATCATCAGTCATGGCGGCTATTCCAGGACTTCTTTTATAATACGAAGATGAACGGGGTGGATTGGAATGCTGTCGGAACATCCTATGCCCGCCTGCTGCCTCTTATGGGTTGTCGGGAGGATCTCAACTACCTGATCGGTGAAATGATCGGCGAGTTGTGCAACTCACACACGTATGTTTGGGGTGGTGACTTGGCCTACCATGAAAAATCTAACACCACGGGTCTGCTCGGCGTCGACTTTGGCCTCGACAGCAGATCAGGCAGATATTACTTTAAGAAGATCTACCAGGGTGATAATTCGCGCGAAAATTATCGATCTCCTCTCTCCGAACCCGGTGTGAAAGCAAAAGAAGGGGACTATCTCCTTGCTGTGAACGGTAAACCATTAGAGGCACCGACCAATCCATACAGCCTCTTTGTCAATACGGTGGGTCAGCAGGTTACATTGACACTGGCCGAGTCCCCGGACGGAAAGGATCAGCACGAAGTGACAGTGAAACCAATCAGCAACGAAATGAAACTCCGGCTGAAAGCATGGATTGATCATAACCGGGAAA
>DATFNI010000452.1:0-9683 GCA_035266485.1 Balneolales bacterium | reverse complement strand
GAAATTCTTACATGACTTGAAGGATTGGTGAAGGATAAAGTTGGAAGTTGCAGGTTACAGGTTGAAAGTTGCAGCGGTGATTGGAATAACTTGTAACCTTCAATATTCAACTTGCAACACATAGGGAAGTGAATAGAGAATGATTGACATCGCCTGCTTCTTTAGTTTAATGAGGATTAATAACAGGTATTTTTTTACGGTCGGCACGGTAAATATGAAAATGCTGGTCCAGCGTGAATATCCGGCTATCGGGATCATTCATATACATATACCAGGCAGGCATCGGCGAAGGAGACAGGCAGATCGTGATATTTTTCGATAATCCGATTAACATTAGTATGATTTTCTTGATAGGAAAAATCACAATTAACGCCATTTTCTTCCACAAAGGAATGAAGATCTCGAACAGAGCGGTAAAAGTTTTCCAGTAAAAAGAACCTTCCATTGGTTGCTTTTCTTCTTTGTCCAAAGCCTGGTCAACAAGCTGTAGTACTATATGTTTCTGACTTACTCCACGTGACTTAGCCAAACGACGGATTTTTTCTTTTTCTGTGCGCTGCTCATAATGGTCTCCATTTAATTGTCCGTTGCAACAATATAACAAATGGGTTGCAACGATGGCATCTCTTGTTTATTCAGTCGTCATGCAAGTCTTAAAAGACTTCTTTAAAGGCTCCTCACATGAAGCAAAAAAAGCGCATGCCCTTTGCAGAACATGCGCCTTTTTGCAGTGAGTATAGGAAAAACTATTTAAAGAGAGCCTTGAAGTATTCCCTGCGCATGAGGGCAATCGCCTCAATGGAAATACCTTTCGGACAGACAGCCTCGCACTCGGCATGGTTGGAACAGTCGCCGAAACCCTCGGTCTCCATTTGTTCGACCATTGCAAGTACGCGTTTCCTCTTCTCTGGCTGACCTTGTGGAAGAAGTGCCAGATGAGCAATCTTGGCACCGGTAAACAAGGCTGCCGATGAGTTCGGGCATGCAGCGACACATGCTCCGCAGCCGATACAGGCGGCGAAGTCGAATGCCTTATCGGAGACTTCCTTGCCGATCGGAATCGTATTAGCGTCGGGCGCAGCACCGGTATTAACTGATATATAGCCGCCGGCCTGCTGGATACGGTCGAATGCGCTACGGTCGGTCACCAAGTCCTTGATAATCGGGAATGCTCTCGAACGCCAGGGCTCAATGTAGATCGTATCGCCATCTTTGAAGTGACGCATGTGAAGCTGACATACTGCGGTTTTGTGTTGGGGACCATGAGCAATGCCATTGACAACCATGCTGCAGGATCCGCAGATGCCTTCGCGGCAGTCGTGTTCGAACTCAATGGGACGCTCGCCTTTTTGGATCAGCTCTTCGTTGAGCACGTCGAGCATTTCCAGAAACGACATGTCTGTGCTTACGTCCTTGACGTTATAATCAACCAACTTGCCCGGTTGATCGGGGCCTTCCTGTCTCCAGATTTTCAGATGAAGATTCATAATATCGACACTTATATTTAATTACTTATAACTACGCTGGGATAGCTTCACATTTTCAAATTTGAGCGGCTCTTTATTGAGCTCCGGCTTTTGGTCGTCGCCCTGGTACTTCCATGCGGCTACGTATGCAAAGTCGTCATCATTACGCAGTGCCTCGCCCTCAGGGGTTTGGTATTCCTCGCGCAAGTGACATCCGCACGACTCGTTGCGGTGCAGTGCGTCGACCGCCATCAGTTCTCCCAATTCAAGGAAGTCGGCTACGCGGCCGGCAAATTCGAGATACTTGTTAAAGGTGTTTTTCTCACCGGTCAGTCGCAGGTTGTTCCAGAATTCTTCCTTCAGGTTGCGGATGTCGTCGATGGCCTCAGTCAGACTTTCCTTCGTCCTGGCGATACCGACTTTCTCCCACATCACGGCACCCAGTTGCTGGTGCAGTTCCATCACCGTCTTTTCGCCGTTGATGTTGAGCATCTTGTCGATCTTGCTCATAGAAGCCTGCTCAGCCTCCTCGAATGCTTCGTGCGAAGTATCGATTTTTTCGATATCGTTGGCGGCTATGTATTCGCCCAGCGTATAGGGAATGACAAAGTAACCATCCGAGAGCCCTTGCATTAATGCACTGGCACCCAGTCTGTTGGCGCCATGATCAGAGAAGTTAGCCTCGCCGATCACATGCAGGCCGGGTATGGTGGACATCAGGTTGTAATCGACCCAGAGACCGCCCATCGTATAGTGAACAGCAGGATAAATACGCATCGGTACCTTGTAGGGATTTTCCCCGGTGATCCGCTCATACATCTCAAACAGGTTGCCGTATTTGTCGCGGATGTAATCTTCACCATTACGTTCGATCGAAGTTCTGAAGTCGAGGTAGACCGCTTTACCCGTGGCACCCACGCCGCGTCCTTCATCGCAGACCATCTTGGCGTTACGTGATGCCACATCGCGCGGCACCAGGTTTCCGAAACTTGGATATTTCCGTTCCAGGTAATAGTCGCGTTCTTCCTGCGGAATTTCATTAGGCGGACGCTTATCACCCTTTTCTTTCGGAACCCAAACTCTTCCGTCGTTCCGCAGGCTTTCACTCATCAATGTCAGCTTCGACTGATAGTGGCCCGATTGCGGGATACAGGTCGGGTGGATTTGAACATAGCAGGGGTTGGCGAAATAGGCACCCCGTTTGTAGCATCGCCAGGCTGCCGTGACATTCGAGTTTTTCGCGTTCGTTGAGAGGAAGAATGCATTACCGTATCCGCCGGTTGCCAATATAACGGCATCGCCGACATAACGCTCCATCTCACCGGTCAGCAGATTGCGGGCGATAATGCCCCGCGCCTTGCCATTCACAACGACGAGATCGAGCATCTCGCGCCGTGGGAACATCTTGACATGACCCGCATCGACCTGACGCATCAAAGCAGAGTAAGCGCCGAGCAAAAGCTGCTGACCCGTCTGGCCGCGGGCATAAAATGTCCGGGAAACGAGGGCGCCACCAAACGACCGGTTATCAAGTAATCCGCCATACTCACGTGCAAACGGTACGCCTTGCGCTACGGCCTGATCGATGATGTTGTTACTGATTTCCGCCAGGCGATAGGTGTTGGACTCGCGCGACCGGAAGTCACCGCCCTTGATCGTATCATAAAAAAGTCCCCATATCGTATCGCCGTCATTGGGATAGTTCTTGGCAGCGTTAATGCCACCCTGTGCCGCGATACTGTGCGCGCGCCGCGGGGAATCGTGAATGCACAATGAAGTGACATTGTATCCCAGTTCCGCCAGACTCGCGGCTGCCGAAGCACCTGCTAACCCGGTACCGACAACGATGATGTTGTGTTTCCTTTTATTATTTGGAGATACCAGGTGAATCTTTTGCCGGTGATGCCGCCATTTTTCCTCCAGCGGTCCGGCAGGTTCCTGCGATTTTAAAAAGCTGGTATCTGAATTGAGGGTAAATAAATCTTTTTCGTTGATGCTCATGCCATGCCTCCGAAATGTATCCAAATAGGTATAATGACGAATCCAAATGCTATAATAATTGCGAGGGCCACGCCGAGGGAATAAATAATCGGAGTCATTTTGGGTTTCATAGCACCCAGGGATTGAAACATGCTCCAAAATCCGTGGCGAAGATGATAACCAAGCAGTACCATGATGATAACGTACCAGAGTGTTATCCATCCGCTGGCAAATGTATCATAAACCAGATGGTAGAAGTCATGGGCCTTGTGGCCGTCGATCATCGTCACATACTTGGTCGCAAGATTCGGGTTGTATTTAAAAGTGATCAGGTGAAACACGATGAAGATGAGCAGGAGCAATCCTGTCCATATCATTGTCTTTGAACTGATCGTCTGCCGGCTACTGCCACCTGTACTCTGGTATTTCATGTATTTATCTGGCCGTGCCTGCCGTTTTCTAAGGTAGACAGCCGTTCCCGCAGCGATATGAAACAGGAAAAACAATAACAATCCTATCTCGATAATATACAGGAACACTCCCCAGCTCATCAGGTCATACGCATACGCATTATAGTATTCAGGATTGGGGCTTAGCAGCAAAAGGTTGCCAATCAGGTGTTCGATGATAAATATCACCAGGCCCATAGCCGTGATGCCGGTGATTATTTTCCGGCCCAGTGTAGACCAGGCTCGAAATTTTGAAGCTCTTTCAGTCGCACTCATAACGTTAGGTTATCCACTTTACAAAATTGATTAAGATTATCCGTAGTAATGACTTCGGAATCGCTTACAAATTGACGTGCCAAATTACATAATTATAACCTTTCTTTCAGACGTCCATACTTATTTGTACCTGTTCTAAGATAGCCGATGGTCTCACTGAAACATGGTACCTTAACACGGCCTGAAATTGAATGGTTTCTGAATTGTATTTTTGATACATAAGGTTCAGGAGTGAATTGTCATAAGTACAAATTTCCATATGTTTTATACGGTTGAAAATGAAGCGACTGATCAGTATCAGGATCGTGGATCCCGGTTTATTGGGATTCTTTTTCGCAGCGATGATCATCATTCTTTCGAAATAAAACTGAATGATATCAGGGAAAAATACCCGGATGCCACGCATCATTGTTATGCCTGCCGCTTTGGAACGGAGCCTGTTGATGAGTTGGCGAGTGATGCAGGGGAACCATCCGGAACCGCCGGACTTCCTATCCTGAACCGGCTGCGTTCTTACGAGGCAACGAACTGCGGTCTGGTCGTAATCCGGTATTTTGGCGGTACCAAACTGGGCAAACCCGGATTGATCCAGGCATACGGGACTACCGCTCAACTGTGCCTGGAGAAAACCAGGCTGGCTGAGCTGATTCCATCAATTACAGTTGAGATTATTTATTCTTATGATCAAAGCCGGCATATCAAACAGTGGATCCAGAAATGGGATGCCGTGGTTCAGGATTCGCAGTATATGGAAAAGGTTACGGAAGTGGTAGCTCTGTCCTCAGCTCATAAAGATGCGTCTATTGGAGAGTTGGAAAGGCTGGGATACCTGGGAGTACAGTTTCAGATTAAAAGTGTGGGATGGATGACCCGGGGAAGTAGCGATTAAATTGTTATCCACCCTGTCAGGGTGGATAACATGACAGGGTGGGAGAAATTCAAAAATGCTGCTATAGAGCAGTTGAATCGGTTTTAGCGGTATCGCTTGTAGCCGGGGCACTACCTTGATCAAAATAGGAATTGAAAGTGGCGGATGTCTGGTTGCTATTGGCATCGGTGACCGTCGCCTTTAGCTCCACTTCGTAAATGTCGGATTCCCAGGTTTGTCCTTCACTTTGCTGGTTCCCGAAGTTAGACCACCCGGTCCATCCACCACTCCGGTAGTCAATTTTTTCTTGCCAATTGTATTGATAAGGACTAGTCCCGCCGGAAGGGTTGGCCGTCCAGGTTGGATAACTGCCCGGCGGTACTTCGTAGGGGCCGGAAATGGTGACGCTGAGGGTTTTGGCCACACCAATTGGATCAGGATTCGTTTCACCTGACACATAGCCGCCAATTGCGACTCCATGTGGAGCAGCCAGTAGAAGTCCTGCCAAATGTGCAGCAGCAAAGGGAGTGCCATCGGGACAAAAATACGTACCGTAGGTTGATCTGAAACTATATCCCCATCCACCTCCAACATGCAGGGAAGGAATGCTATCACCGGGCTCGGAATAATTAACAGTGGAAGCCCCGTAATTGGAGCTTGCTCCGTACCAACAATCATAGTAGAAATCAAATATATCTCCCTTTTTAAAAGAATCTACTGTCCAAACATTAGCAATGTTGACGCGTGCTGGAGAATAGTTACTAGCATTGTCAGAATTATCCCCTGCAGCAATAACAAATCTCAATCCTGCATTAGCTGCATTGGTTACAGCATCATCTATCGAATGAACATTATCATTCGGATCATGAATATTTCGAGTAATTACTGTAACATCATTAGGTGATGCCTTACTGGCAACATAATTAATACCGTCAACGATATTAGATACATCCACCGAATCATAATTGTCTGTTATTACCTTTACTCCAACAACACTAGCTCCAGCTGCTACACCAACGACATCAATAGAATTATTTTTCGCCGCTATAATTCCAGCAACATAAGTGCCGCGCCCTGTCACATCCTGGGCACTTTCATTGGCTACAAATGAAGCACTGTTGGCCACATCCACATTCAGATCTTCATTATTCAGATCAATACCAGTACTAATAACCCATGCTTTCTTTCCGGCGCCGTCGAGGGGACCGCCGACACGGGTTATTCCCCATGGAGTTAGTTGACCAGACGAAGTGGTTGAGACTATCGGTCTAACTGACTCTGTTGTTCGGGATAAGCAACAATTTGCAGGTGCCATGACTCTGTATCGCCGATCCTGTTCAACGTATTTTACATACGAGTCACTTCGCAGAGACTGGACCTGTTTAGGAGTCAACCTCGCGGTAAACCCTCGCAAGGCATATTCGTATCGACTCTTGACCAAACTGTCTGGAATGTTCAGTTTAGATAAACGTGTTTGGAGAAACGAATGTACTTTCTTAGCTACTGTATTATCAATTTTCCCATTCCACTCGTCCCTGTACACTACGATATACTGCCGTGGAATCAGTCTGTAATCTTGGTTGACAGATACCGGCTGCTTAGATAATGTGGCAGATGCTTGACCTTTTATGCGGGGGGGGGGTACTTTGCACTAGATTTTTGTTATCACAGCTCATTATCAACATGGACAATGTGATACCTGAAAGGAACACGAGATGAAGACTTAATTGTTTCATCACAACCTCCTTTTAAAAGATGAGTGTTTCTGTGATGAAGTCTTGCGAGATGGGATGCTCAGTAAGGCTCCGTATAAATAAGAGACACTAATATTATATTTGTTACAATGAAATTCTCAAAAACGAAGTTTTTATTTCGGTTCAGCTGCAGTGTCTTAATATTTAGTGCAATTATTTTTATAACTGGGTGTAATCTCTTTGGCGGCAAACATAAGAAAGAGGTAGACGGTAGGTTTTTGGCAAATGGTTTGGATGGTCATTACATATGGCAGTTGAAAATACATGGCAACTACTTATATGCTGCTGCAGATAGCGGATTATACAGGTGTACATTGAATGATGAGCAGTGGAGCACCCTTGATCCAGGGATGCATCTGACTTTTGTAGTTTATACCGATCAAGAAATTTTAGCAGAACACAAGGGCATATTGTATCGTACTACTACAGGGGGTAAAACCTGGCAAAAGTATCAAAACGGTTTTGGGGGAGATACTCCGTTTTATCCATTTGACTTGGAATTGGATCCAAACAATACGGATGTAATTTATGCTGAGGTAAATGGGGGTAGTGTTGCAAAATCCACAGATCATGGACAAAGCTGGAAACTTGTATGGGGGGTATGGGATGAGGCAGGTTCCGGATTCTTTGTAAGGGTCGATCCGAATAATTCTCAAATTGTCTGGGCGGGGGGTGCGAGTATCGGTCCCCTTTTAATAAAATCAACGAATGGTGGGCAAAACTGGCAACACCTTAACCCTGCCCAGCCCATTCCGGAAACTGCTGCCTTTGATTTTATGATACATCCTTTTCACTCTGATACGGTCCTGGCAGGCCTCGGTATTGGTATTTATAAATCGACAGATGGTGGACAGCAGTGGAGGTATGTATTCCACAAAGCCAGCATCTTTACATTAGGTCAGGATCAATTTCATCCCCAAACTGTCTACGGAGCAGGGTTCAACCAGACACATACACTATTTTATACTGTCAGTCATAATTTTGGGGATACCTGGAGAATGGTTAGCGATACATCAGGTTCAACGGGTATACGTATCAATGATCTTGTCGCCACTATGGTCAAGGGCAAAGAAGTGCTCTTTTTCGGCACTAATAAGGGAGTATTTAAATATATTGTCCCGAAATGAGGTGACTATCCCGTGGAAGACCAAATTTTGGTTAATTATATTGAAACAAGTGTGAATGTAGATAATTTTGATCTCAGATATTGCATTAAGTCCTTTTTTTAGGGAATTAAGTAACTGATTACCTCCCCACCTTATCGATTCAATCATTGTTTTGAAAATAATACGAACCAACACACAGTTGTGCCCCACACCAGAGGCTCGTATTTTGCTAAATATCTCGTTAATCAAATCATGCTATGAAGATATATACAAAGACCGGGGATAATGGTGATACTTCGCTATTCGGAGGGGGACGGGTTCCAAAGAACTCATTGCGGATAGAGGCATATGGAACAGTAGATGAACTCAACTCGATAATCGGCCTGGCCCGATCCTTTGGACTTACCGAAGAAGGAGAGCGCCTCTGTGAAACGATTCAAAACGATCTGTTTGTTTTAGGGGCAGATCTGGCAACACCGCCGGGTTCGAGAGTAAAAATAGATCGCATTACAAATGATCATGTTATTCGTCTGGAACATTTTATAGACGGTCTTGAAGACACATTGCCGAAACTTCGGTTCTTTATCCTACCTGGCGGTACCCGGGCGGCGTCTTCACTACATATGGCCAGGACGGTTTGCCGGAGAGCAGAACGGAAAACGGTGGAAGCGCGTATCGAGGAAGATATCTCGGATGACTGCATTCATTACCTCAACAGGCTCTCTGACCTGTTGTTTGTGATGGCACGGTATGAAAATCACCAGTCAGGCGGCACCGAAAATGTTTGGAAGGCAACTAGTTGAAATCTCAACACTCATTACTCAAGACTCACTACTAACATTATGGCTTTAATGGTTTCTGTCTCCGGGATTCGGGGAATATTTGGTGTAGATCTGAATCCGGAGAATCTGGCACAGTATGCAGCGGCGTTTGGAACGTGGGCAAAGGGCGGCAAAATAGTGATTGGGAGGGATTCACGCGTAACCGGCGAGCTGTGCGAGCGGGTGGTCGTCTCTGCATTGCAATCCGTTGGTTGCGACGTTGTGAAACTTGGTGTTGTTCCGACTCCAACAGTGGCGATGGGAGTTCTCAGACATAAGGCAAGCGGCGGCATCATTTTGTCTGCAAGCCATAATCCGGCCGAATGGAACGCGCTGAAGCTCCTGAATGGCAAGAGTGAGTTTCTGGATGCGGAACAGGGAGCTGAGGTCATGTCGATCGCTGCCAAACGTGAGATTGCCTACCAGGACTACCGGCACCTGGGCGAAGTTACACGGGATGATCAAATCCTCGATTATCATATAGGCAAGATTCTTGCCCTCCCATACATTGATGTCCAGACTATTAAAAAGCATAATTTTACCGTTGCGATCGACGCGGTAAACGGAGCCGGTTCGGAGACTGTGCCTTATTTGCTTCGCAGTCTGGGTGTAAGTAACGTGATCTGTATGAATTGTACGCCAAACGGCCTTTTCCCGCATAACCCTGAGCCGATCCCCGAACACCTGACGGATATCTGTGATAAAGTGAAGGAGACAAAGGCCGATCTCGGGGTGGTGGTCGATCCGGATGTCGACCGTCTGGCCCTGGTGATGAATAATGGGGAACTGTTGGGCGAGGAGTATACTCTGGCTCTTGCCACCCAGTTCATGATGGAAAACGAACCCGGTCCCTGTGCCACCAATCTTTCATCTTCAAATGTCACCCAGGACATTGCCAAATCGTTCGGACAAACCTGTTACCAGGCGGCCGTGGGCGAGATCAATGTGGTGAAGGAGATGCAG
>DATFNI010000451.1:0-4529 GCA_035266485.1 Balneolales bacterium | reverse complement strand
AGAAAAAGCATGGTATGATAAGGATTACCTCGGGATCGACCAGGGACCGATACTTATCATGGCCGAAAATTATCGCACCGGTCTGATCTGGAAATTGCTCGAGAACGATCCGGCGGTGATTCGCGGATTGAAAAAGGCGGGTTTCACGGGTGGCTGGCTGAATTCAAAATAGTCGGGATATTGGATAGCCTCTTGCGGTTAGGTTTAGGTTTGGGCCACGAGCACACAACCTAAACCACACACAAGGATGTCATCCTGCTGCTGATCCCGGCTGTTCCCGGGATGGGTTTAGGATCCCGTCAGTACCATGCAACGGGCTGTTCGGATGCCGCCATCGGTGCCGGATGAGACGGGATCCTTCAGCCCGCCGGATCGTAGCCGGGGTTAAGGTTATGGATTAGGCTTCAGGATGACAGGGGTAGTGCATGGAATGGTAATTTGCTTCCCGGGATCATCGTTGGCAGAATCAACCCTTCATCTATACCTAAACCACACACAAGGATGTCATCCTGCTGCCGATCCCGGCTGTTCCCGGGATGGGCTTAGGATCCCGTTGGCACCATGCAACGGGCTGTTCGGATGCCGCCATCGGTGCCGGATGAGACGGGATCCTTCAGCCCTCCGGATCATAGCCCGGGTATAGGTTATGGATTGGGCTTCAGGATGATTTTTGGGGTTTGGAAGGGTATAATAGTGTCTCTTAGAAAATTAAGCCTAATATTATGCACCCGTTAAAAAAGGATTGCAGCTTGTCAGGATTATGATCAAGAAATTTGCAATCTATACTAATTTATAGTTAATCTTAGCGTAGCTCTTGTATTCAAAGAAAAATCAGCTATTTTTGTGAACGGTCATATGTAAGTCACACTTCTTCTACAACTACGGAATGATCGTATCTATGAAAATTTATAAACGGCTATAACGATTTGAAAGTTGGTTGATAATAGCAGCATATTGAAAGAGGGCGAAGAGTTACAATATTGGCACCGTATCGCGGAGGGAGATATTGAGACGTACGAATATGTGTTCAAATCCTACTATCCGGATCTTTATGGCTATGGTTTGAAACTCAGTGGCAGGCCGGAATTGGTTAAGGATGTTATCCAGGAACTGTTTGTCATGATATGGGAGCGTCGGGGGCAACTGGATAAGGTTCACTTTCTGAAAGTATATCTTTTGGTATCTCTAAGAAGACGGATCCTCAAGGAATTGTACAGAGAGAGACGTGAAATGGAAATTCTATATGACCAAAATGATGCACCTGAAATCTATTTTACGGCCGAAGAAATTATCATCAGAAATGAATCGCTTGAAGAACATAGAAATGAGTTGCAGGATGCTTTGAACAACCTACCTCCACGACAAAAAGAAGTGATTTACCTGCGATTCTACAACGGAATGAGTTATGAAGAAATTGAAGAGATTTTGTCAATCAACTATCAATCGATAAGGAATCATGTTCACAGGGCAATAAAGACTCTTCGGGAGATACTGCAGGAAAATATGCCCCAAATAGTCGTTTTAAGTCTGCTTAGTTTTTTCCTTTCCTAATGCTCATGTGTGTTGAGTACCTGAAAACCAACAGGAACAATTGACTACACGAAAAGAGTGTTCTCAGTGTGAATCTTTAGTGGATTGACATGTCGCTGTAGTTTAAATTCGATTTTGAGTACAAATGACAGAGTGGCGTCTCTTTAATCATCGGAATGCAATTTTGTCTGTAATGACAAAATTGAGAGTCGAACATTTCAATATTCATTATTCAGAACTAATGTAATGATTAATAAAATTAATAGATTAGCTAGTTTTTTTTCTTGTCTGGTAGCGCTAACAATTTTTTTTACTGCTTGTAATAGCGGTCAAAATTATAAGAAACTGGATGATGGAGTGCTGGTTCGTCTCTCTAATACTTCCGGAAAGGAAGCAAAACTTGTAAAATTACAGGTTGTTACCCCCAAAATTATTCATGTGACTGCCAGTCCGGTTGATTCATTTCCGCATGCCACGGATTTGATGATTGTTAAGAAGAATCGTCCAGTGGTTGCTTGGAACCTGAGAGAAAATGGAGACAGCCTGGTATTGTCCACTGCGGAAATTAGTGTGAAAGTATTGCTAAAGACCGGACAGATTTCCTTCGCCGACAGTACGGGTACCCCATTGCTGCAGGAAGAGAAAGGCGGCGGAAAAACCTTCTTGCCGGATTCGGCTGATGGCGAACCGTTTTACCAAATCCACCAGGTATTTCAATCCCCGGAGAATGAAGCTTTTTACGGATTGGGCGAGCATCAGACCGGTGTCATGAATCTAAAGGGTCATGATGTTGTCCTGGCCCAGCATAATACCGAAGCCGCCGTCCCGTTCCTGGTCTCGAATCATAATTACGGTCTTCTCTGGGATAATAACTCGATTACCCGCTTCGGATACGATAAACCCTACGATGAACTGTCATCCCTGCATCTGTATGGAACCGATGGGAAGGAAGGCGGGTTAACCGCAAAATACACCTCGAAGACCGATACAGCAGATATCTACGATGACCGCACGGAAGATTCCATTGACTACGAGTTCATCAGTGACATGAAAAAGTTTCCCGAGGACTTTCACGGTCAGCGCATGTCGGACGGCATGGTTACCTGGGAAGGCTCGGTTACCTCCGACTTTTCTGGTGTACATAAACTGAAACTGACTTCTGCCGGGTTTGTTAAACTTTGGTTCGGCGACTCCTTGTTGACGTCTCGCTGGCGCCAGGCCTGGAATCCGGTTACATCCCGTTTTAATGTCACTATGGAAAAGGGCAAGAAATATCCTATAAAAATTCAATGGATACCGGACGGAGGGGAATCTTACATCGCGCTGAAATGGCGTAAGCCCATGCCGGAATTGGATCAACATCAATTGTCATTGCATTCCGAAATCGCCAATGAAATCAACTACTATTTTGTGTACGGGAAGGACATGGACCAGATTATCAGCGGCTACAGAAACCTGACAGGCAAGGCTCCTGTTATGCCGAAATGGGCGATGGGATTCTGGCAAAGTCGCGAGCATTACGATTCCCAAAAACAGATTTTATCCGTAGTCAAAGAATTTCGCCAGCGGCATATCCCACTGGACAATATCGTACAGGACTGGTTTTATTGGAAGAAAGATCAGTGGGGTAGCCAGCGGTTTGATTCAACCCGTTATCCGGACCCTGGAAAGATGATTAGTGAACTGCATGATATGTATCACACCCATTTCATGATTTCGGTATGGCCCAAGTTTTACACCGGAACCAAAGAGTTTGAGTATTTCTGGAACAAAGGCTGGTTATACAAGAAGAATGTTCAGGATTCCCAAAAGGACTGGGTTGGATATGTATCTACCTTCTATGATGCTTTTAATCCCAATGCCCGCAAGGCGTTCTGGGATATGGTGAACAAGCGGTTGTTTAGCCTGGGTGTCGATGCCTGGTGGCTAGATGCTTCAGAACCGGATATCTATTCAAATACCACGATCAAAAAGCGTAAGGAATTGATGGATCCCACCTATCTTGGTCCATCGGCACAGTATTTCAATGCGTATCCTCTGGTCGATGCGGAAGCTTTTTATAATGGTCAGCGTCAAGCGAAACCGGATCAGAGGGTGTTTATTTTGACGAGATCCGGTTTTGCAGGGCTTCAGCGATATTCTGCGGCCGTGTGGAGTGGTGACATTGGAACCACCTGGAATGATATGAGAAACCAGATTGCCGTTGGACTTAATTTCTCGATGGCTGGTGTCCCGTTCTGGACCATGGATATTGGCGGATTTGCAGTCGAATCACGTTACATCCATCCAAATAAGAAGAACCTGGAAGAGTGGCGCGAGCTGGAGACCCGCTGGTACCAGTTCGGTGCCTTTGCACCGTTGTTCCGTGCACATGGGCAGTTTCCCTATCGCGAGGTTTTCAATATCGCACCAGCCGGAACGCCTACGTATCAGAGCATCCTGTATTACGATCAGTTGAGATATCGTCTCATGCCTTATATCTACTCGCTTGACGGTATGGTGCATTTTGATAACTACACAATCATGCGCGGGCTCGCTATGGATTTCCCGACAGACAAGAAGGCGTTGGACATTGGTGATGAGTACATGTTCGGTCCCAGCCTGTTGATTAATCCGGTATACAAGTACAAGGCACGCAGTCGCTCCGTATATCTGCCGGAGTCGAAAGGATGGTACGATCTCTATTCCGGCAAATATCTTGGAGGAGGCCAAACCATTGATGCCAGTGCACCGTATTCGCGAATGCCCATATTTGTTAAGGCGGGTTCCATCCTTCCATTCGGACCCGAAATTCAATACACGGATCAGAAGCCGGATAACCCAATCACCCTGTTTGTATACACCGGCGCTGATGCTCATTTCACTTTGTATGAGGATGATGGTACAACCTACAATTACGAAAAAGGGCAGTACGCAAATATCCCCATCACGTACAATGAACAGGACCGTAGTCTGACTATCGAAAAACGGGTAGGATCATTCCCTGGCATGATCCGGGA
>DATFNI010000450.1:0-2374 GCA_035266485.1 Balneolales bacterium | reverse complement strand
CAAGGATTTCCTTCACACGCTGGATAAAGGCACCGCCATGTGCCCCATCAATAATGCGGTGATCATAACTCATGGACAGATACATCATGTGCCGGATCGCAATAGTATCACCATATGCAGTTTCCAAAACGACCGGTCGTTTCACGATAGCACCTGTTCCGAAAATGGCCACCTGCGGTTGGTTGATGATGGGCGTCCCGGCAAGGTTGCCAACGCTGCCATAATTGGTGAGTGTAAATGTGCCGCCGGTGAGATCATCGGGTGACAGGCTCTTCGATCGGGCCTTCTGCGCCAGCGAATAGACCGATCTGGCTAATCCATGGATATTCATTTCCCCGGCATTCTTGATAACAGGAACGATAAGACCGCCGGACCCTGATTCTCCTAGAGACACCGCTATGCCGTAATTGATATCCCGTTTCAGAATGATTTTATCTCCATCCACGGAACTGTTAATCAACGGGAATTCGCGAATGGCCTGAATAGTAGCTTCAATGAAAAACGGAGTAAAGGTCAGTTTGAAGCCGTTTTCCTCGAGAAACTGTTTCTTGTTTTTGTCCCGGAAACGCACCAGCGGGGTAACATCGGCTTCTGCAAACGTGGTAACATGTGCTGAAGTCTGTTTGGAACGAATCATATGCTCGGCAATCGATTTCCGCATACGATCCATCTGGATGACTTCCACATTTTCTCTCGGCCAGTTGACGTGAATTTCACCGGCACGGATTTTTTCTCCTTCAGCACCCTGTCTTTGAGCAGGCTGCCCGGGACGTGTTATGGTCCTTGCAGCTGCTTGTCCGGCGCCTGATTTCTTCTGATCGATGTAATTCAACAGGTCCTTCTTGGACACACGTCCCTGCGAACCGGAACCCTCGATCGATTCGAGTTCTTCCTGTGAGATCCCCTCTTCCTGGGCTATCGATCGCACCAGAGGAGAGTAAAAACGACCGTCACTTCCTTTTCGCTGTGGAGGAGTACTGCTTTCCACCGGCGCCGCTGGTTTGGCCGAGCCGTTTGTACCGCTGGTCTGGGCTTCGACAGGTTGCTTCGCTTCTTCCGCTTTTTCTTCAGCCGGGGCTTTCTCTTCAGCTTTTGCTGCAGTCTCTTCTTTCTTTTGCTGTTTGTCTTCCTGTGCAGGAGCGGCCGCAGCAGATCCACCTTCTGTATCAATAATGGCGATGGGAGTACCCACTTCCACCGTTTCGCCCTCTTCAACAAGTATTTCAACGATTGTTCCGGCGATCGGTGCAGGAACCTCGGAGTCTACTTTGTCAGTGGCTATTTCAAGTACCGTTTCATCCTGCTCAACATAGTCCCCGACTTTCTTCTTCCACTCGGTGACTGTGCCTTCCATGATCGATTCGCCCATCTTGGGCATCACCATTTCTTCTCGTGCCATTCTAAAAATTTTCTCAGATTAACAAATTTGTTTGACTTACAAACACGGTTTGGCGCTATAAAATTCGACCTGTAAAATCCGAATTTTAAATTTGAGATCAAAATAACCTAAAATTGATTTTCCGCCTTTATAAGTGTTTTTTCGGCGATTTTTTTGTTACCAGCAAAGATTATCGTTGCTTTCTCAACATATGTCTGGAAGTTTATTCTATTCGTGGAGATTGTTAACGACACGATTAATACCATGTTTAATCAACTTCACATTGAAATTCATTACATAACCCAATCTATTGCCGGACAGTTTGAGATACGTAATGATTTGTGCAAGATGAACATCATCTAAAGCCTTAACAGACTTTATTTCAACGATCACAGTGTTTTCAACATGCAGATCTATCCGGCATCTGCAATCCAATTTTCCCCTTGCTTTTCAGATGTTAAGCGCCTGTTCGAGATCGGCCAAGAGGTCATCGGGGTGTTCGAGTCCCACGGAAAACCGAATGAGATTGCCGGGTGTGGGCGAATTGAGACCTTCACTCGAACGGCGATGCTCCCATGTACTTTCAACCCCTCCCAAACTCGTGGCCGGTGTAATAACTTTTGATTGGCTAACAACCTTTTGCGCCTCAGCCTCCGATCCCCGATAAAGGAAAGAGAGCATTCCACCGAAATTGCGAGACTGTTTCTTAGAAACCTGATAATATGGGCTATCCTTTAAACCGGGATAAAAAACCTTTTCAACCTTTTTGTGACCCGCGAGATATTCAGCAACCTTTTGAGCATTACTGCAGTGCATCTCCATCCGGCAGGACAGGGTATGAATGCTTCTCTGCAGCATCCAGCAATCATGGGGTGATGGTACGGCCCCTGCCAGGTGCTGAATATTTCGTACCCGGTCAAAAAACGGGTTATCGGGCCGGCTGATTACAGCTCCCCCCAGCAAATCGCTGTGGCCGCCAAGGTATTTGGTTGTTGA
>DATFNI010000449.1:0-2720 GCA_035266485.1 Balneolales bacterium | reverse complement strand
AAGCCTCGACTCTGGTTCGTAACTTAAAGACTTAATTTCCCGGGTGAACGCCAGGGGAAACCGTTACTTAACCAAAGGGGGCTACCTGTATAAACATAGTAAGGAACTCGATTTTACCGGTCAACCTATTTTTACAGGCATCGACACGGGAAAGAAAAGTTGGGACGTAAGTATCACGACCCAGCAATTCGAACACAAAACTTTTAACACCGCCACGCAGGTGGAAGCAGTGGTCAGCTATCTGCACCGGCATTTCCCGGGCGGAGCCTATAAGAGTGTCTACGAGGCGGCTGCCTGGGCTACTGGATCCAGGAACAGTTTCTGGAGCGAGGAGTCGAGTCAATCCTGGTCAGCCCGGCTGATGTGCCCACGAAGGGCAAAGAACGGGTACGCAAAAACAACCGGGTCGATGCGCGCAAGCTGGCCCGGGGGCTGCGAAGCGGAGATCTGGAAGCGATCTATGTGCCCTGCCGGCAGGCCCAGCAGGACCGCACCCTGGCACGCATGCGCGCGAGTTTGGCGGGAAAGCAAACAAGGGTAAAGAACCAGATCAAGGCTACGCTGGCTTTCTACGGAGCGGTTCTGCCCGAGGATATCTGCACTGGTCCCGCCGCTACCTGTCCTGGATCGAAGCCTGGGCAAGCGGGCCGGCCAACCAAGAGGATGACATTTCTATTTTTGCGTTTGGTTTTTCCTTGTACAATGACTGCTACAGAACGGCTGCGTTGTCGGGTCACATTTATTCTTATCCCGAACTCACATTAAATCAAAATCCGGCCTGATATATTGGAAGGACTAATAAACTTTCCGCTTAAACAACGCATCCGTCGATTGGACTGTCGGCCAGCCGTTTTCATCCATATAAACCGGCTTGATATTTAATAAAGGAGCTCCATTTGCTGAACGGGTATAGGCATGATAGACGACAAATGTCGTGTCGCCTTCGGTGAAAAAGCTGTTACCGCCCCTGCCCGGTTCCTGATAATCTCCGGCAAGGAAAAGACTGTATTTATTATTGAGCATGCTTTCTCCTTGTTTATTCAAATAGGGGCCTGTGACTTTCCTGGCACGACCCATCACAACCTAGTAGGTACTTTTAAGTCCCGCACAACAACGGCCCCGGGAGACGAACAGGTAATAATATTCCGACCCCCTGATGATGAAGGAGCCTTCGCCAAGACCGTTCGTGAGTTTAATGATCTTAGGATCATGATTTAATAATTTACCCGTAGCCGGATTTAGCTGCGTCATACGTACCCCGGCCTTATAAGAGCCGTATATCAACCATACCTTTCCATCCCTATCAACAAATACGTTGGGATCTATGTCATTCACGCCCTTTCCGCCATTCTTATAGCTTATAATTTGCCCCTCGTCCAACCACTTATAATCGGGATCATTGGGATTTAACGTTGCGTTGGTAGCCAGTCCTATACTCGAATGAAAGTTCATCCAGGCGGATACGGCATAATAGAGGTAATACTTACCCTTGTAATAATGGATATCCGGTGCCCATACATCGCCCTTCTGTTCAGGGATATCTTTGGTAAACCAGGCTGGGATGTCATCGGCCGGAAATACGCGTCCGGTATTCTTCCAGTGAATCCGGTCCTTGGATGTTTTAAATGGAATGCCCATACCGGTGGAATAGACATAATACGTGTCTCCGTCTTTGATCATGGCAGGGTCATGTACCCTGATATCTCCCTTTAACGGATTTTGGCCATTTTGTGCATGAGCGATGGCCAGACCCACTATCAACGTAAAGAGTAGTATTAATTGGCACTTCTTCATCGCTTTGATTTTACTTTACTTTTAAAAATCATTTTACGCTATCCGGCAGCGGGCCAACCACGATAAACCGTGATTCGTACGGTTTCAAGGTCAAAGACAGTTTAACAAATCGTTTCTCAATTCTGGCATTTTGAATGTGAATGATTCGCCCGGTATTTGCCTCCCAGACCTGAACCTGTCCGCTACCTTTTACCGTGACTGTTTGCTCTTGTTTCTTATCACTCCTGTTGAAAAAGAAATAGATCTCCCCGTTTTTCAAATGCCGGTGGGTGTATTCGATAGCGGCATCTGTTTTATTGAGTTTTACATCGGGATCGGGCAGTGCACCGAGCACATTTGCAGTTAACTGTCCGGACGGATCGTGGATCGCCCATTTCAGGTCTGATCTATTATCCGCATTCCGAAACGTACGGTTTTCAACCATCGGAGGCTTTTGCCCTGTAAAAATGACATGACCGCCTGCTTTTGCGAACGTATTCAGAACCCGGATATCCATCTGCGGGAGTACGTTTACCGCCGGGATGATGACCGTTTTATACTCCTGACCGCTTTTGTTTTTCAGGACATTCCCATCGGGCGACAACATATCCGGTAGCATCTGGTCGTCCACGAAATCAAAGTTTCGCTGGTGTTCTATGAGCTGCTCTGCCATGTGCCACGTACTGGCATTGGCGGTCGTGTCCCTGAGCCAAAGGCTCGATGTCGGAAACAACAATGCAATATTTGTGGCAGGCCTGCCCTGTGCGAGAAGGTAACTGGCCCGGTTGGCATACTTCATGACTCCCGGAAATGAGTCGGACGCCATGAACCCGTGGGGGCCGCCGTATTTACTGGCCGTCGACATATAAAACATAATCTCGAACAGATTGATGCCGTGGGCCATCTCGTCATTCAACACCCAGCGAACCTGCCTGACGTTGGGCCGT
>DATFNI010000448.1:0-8543 GCA_035266485.1 Balneolales bacterium | reverse complement strand
CCTGCAGTCCTTCAAAACTACCCCCTCCAGCTCCGACGCCGGCAACAGTCAACCCGACAATGGGTCCCGATGATCCCAGGCCAACGCCGCCAACCTGGATTCCTTTAAACGACGAGGCTCCGATTCCAACACCGGCAATGCTTATTCCTGTCATTGGTCCGGAGCTGCCTAAGCCTATTCCGGCAAGAGACAACCCTGTAAAACCACCTCCGCCGGCTCCTAACCCAGCGAATGAGACTCCTTTTACAGGGCCGGAGGTGCCAAATCCGAGTCCGGCCAGCGTTACTCCGGTTATTGCATCACTCGCTCCGATTCCGACAAGTGCGGCAGACAAACCGGTGATCGAACCACCGCTGCCGATACCTACTCCGGCAAGGGAAATTCCTTTTATATCACCACCGGCTCCAATTCCCACACCGGCGATGCTTACCCCATTTATCCGGTCATTGGAACCGACCCCAATGCCGCCTATGGCCAGGTCATTAATGGATTTGTATGCTCCAACACCCACGATGCCGGATGAAATCCCGTGTATAATACCTCCTGATACCCCCACAAAACCGAAAGACAGGCCATTGATTCGATAGGCGTTGGGCGCAACGAGGCCAAAAGCCAATCCATTAATTACTCCATCCGGATTATCGCCGGCTCGCCAAAGCGTGAAATTAACGCCGTTTACGGTACCCAAATCACGATCAACGGCATTAAAACGAATGCCATTCACAGATCGCGAATTTCCAAAACTAATGCCGTAACCTTTGGAGGTAAGATTTAATGCCCTGTGACCGGTTTGTTGCTGGGCAAATGTTTTTAGAGCGGGACACGTAATAAACCCCATTACACATCCTGCTATTAGCAAAATTCGAGCGGACCGATTCATAATGTATACCCAAAAAGTTTAGAACTGCTTGATGGTACGAATCGATCTCAGTTATGTTGCAATCCTTATCCGGTCAATTATGGAGACTTCCTGAAAGGTGATTTGAGATTTTCCGGGAATCCTTCTTTATCTCGAAATCATGATAGATACCGGCGGGTATATCAAAACCTGGGATCAAACCACCAGCCGATTACCGTATTCACCACCACAAGCAAATATACGATAAGAGAGATGTTCCAGGCTTTCTTCCACTGTCCCCGTTGTTCATCTGTCACTGTTTCTTCGGGCGCTGCACGGAATAGTTTCTTGAGCTTTATTCCAGCCGGCATGGATATCCCGAACACGATGATCAGAATGATGACAAAAATTACCTGCATAATGGCCAGCCAGGGATAGTGCGAGAATGGGAACCAGCCCCACTGTGGTCCCGAAGGCATAGAGACCATGGCTCCGCCGGATATCAATATCCCAAGAACAGCAATATGCGCTCCCATGCTTGATATCTTGCGTTCACTTTGGACCAGTGATTTCTCACGGGGCATACCGTTGGCACCAGTAATCGCTTTATAGTAAAATAAACTCGCAACGAACGCAGCCAACCAGATGATATAAGAGAAAGTGTGTATCCAGAGAAATATTTCGTATGCCATGATTATAAGGTTTGATGATTGCTTTCCGCGTCAGATGATAAAACTTTATACGTTCAAATCCATCCGTTTTTCAATAATGTCATCTGAATCATACTTATGGGGAAAACGTTCACGAAAGGTTCGAAAATAAGATAATTGGTTCTGGGACGCGTACAAGCTTGTTCTCCCCCCAGCCGGGGACTTCAAATCTCTCTCTGATCAGAAAGGAAATGACAACTCTCTTGACTCTTCGATATCACAACACCAGTTCAAGTTCATGAGCCAACTGATTGGGAAGCATGGCTCCGGATTTGCGCCAAACCGGTTTTGAGTCCCGGAAAAGGATCATGGTTGGAATTCCCTGGATGTGATATTTGGCTGCTATTTCCGGTTTCTTGTCCACATTGACCTTGATCACCCTTAACCTGCCGGAAAATTGTTGGGCAATTTGTTTCATCACCGGCTCCATCATCTTACAAGGGCCACACCATTCCGCCCAAAAATCAACAAGCACGGGTAACGAATTTTTGCTCAAATATTCATCAAATGAAGACGGGATTGTTCCTGAAGCGTTCATGATATCAACACCCTGTGGTTTAATTGGCTTTTATTGACAATAACGCACCAGTCATTCTTGTTCGTTCTTCAAAAGGATTGGAAAGATTTATTTTCCGGTAAACAGGCGTTAAAGGGGGGACTACCCATACGAATAGCGGTTTATTCGGTTCCCGTTTATCATCTGCCGGTTTGATACATAGCGGCTATCTCATTCGAATACCGCTGTTCTATCACCCGGCGTTTGACCTTAAGGGTCGGTGTCAATTCACCAGATTCAACCGTAAACTCGGTATTCAGAAGCTTAAACCTGCGAATCTTCTCATGAGAGGGTAGCTTCTTTGAAAAACCTTTTATTTCTTTTTCAAAAATCTTGTAGATATCGGGATGATTTAATAGTTCTTCCTCGCTCTCTGCCTGAATGTGATGGTTTTTGACGAAATCTCGTACCTGTTCCATGTCAGGGACGATCAGCGCGGTCATATAATCACGTTTTTCACCGACTACTACAGCTTGATCGATATAGAGGCTGGTTTTCAGCAAATCTTCGATCGGCCCCGGGTAAATATTCTTGCCTCCCGCATTTACAATCATATGTTTGAGCCGGTCGGTAATCTTCAAGTGACCCTTTTCGAACTTGCCAATATCTCCTGTATGAAACCAACCATCCTTATCTATCACCTCTTTAGTGGCTTTGGACTTGTTCCAGTAACCCTTCATCACATTGGGACCCTTGCATAAAATTTCACCTTCTTCACTGGTTAACGTCGAGGGTTCGTCATCGCCGCTCAACCGTGCGATAATCCGGTCTTCTTCCACACTACGAATGGCAATAGTAACCCCCGGCAAGACAGGTCCGACCGTACCGGTGCGGATATCTTCGAGACGATTGACCGCTATGATTGGCGATGTTTCGGTAAGGCCGTATCCCTCAAGCACTTTGATTCCAGCGGATTTAAAGAACCCACCAATCTCCGGCGAAAGGGCAGCACCACCGGAAACAAAAAATTTGATATTTCCTCCTGTTCGCTGTTTCAGCTTATCGAATACCAAACGATCGGCAAATCGTCTCTGAACAGAAGTCAAACCTCGCTTACCCTCTTCATATCGACTGCCGACATTTAACGCCCAGTTAAATATTTTTTTCTTGGTACCGGATCCTTCCCCGATGCTTTTATTGATCAGCATATAAATTCGCTCAAACAATCGTGGCACACTGATCACTATAGTTGGTTTGGCCTCTACCATGTTTCGGGCAACGGTGTCCACACTCTCCGCGTAGTAAATTTCGGCTCCGCCGGCCAGCACCGCATAATATCCGCCTGTTCGTTCAAAAGCGTGGCATAATGGTAAAAACGACAATACACGGTCGTCTTTATTGATATCGATAATGCCAAGGGCCGCTTTCATGTTACTGACTATATTCTCGTGTGTCAGCATTACTCCTTTTGGCTCGCCAGTGGTGCCTGAGGTATAAATGAACGTAGCCACATCATCCGACTTGATTTCTTGGGTCTGCGCATCAATTTTATCTTGCAGATCAGCCAGTTTTTTTCGCCCCTGATCCATCACCCCGGTAAACAGAACCAAAAAAGAATGCTCCATAAGAGATTCGTCCCTCGGCTGATCGAAGGCAATTACCTTCTTAAGAGCCTTGCATTTTCCGAAGACTTCTATCGCTTTTCGCTGCTGAATACCGGTTGAGACAAAGAAGAGTTTCGCTCCGGAATCGTTCAGGATATATTCACACTGCTCCGGTGGCAGACTGGTATATAAAGCAACATTGACGGCACCGATCAATTGGACCGCCATATCGAATACGGCCCATTCATAACGGTTTTCACTTAAAATCGCTATCCTGTCACCCTTTTTGATACCCTCAATGAAGAAGTAGGATGCCAGGCAGTATACGTCTTCAGAAAAGGTGTCCCACGTTATGGGTTGATAGTCATCCCTCGGTGTAGGTTTGTAAGCGAAGGCAGTTTTTAATGTATTCTGATTGTGGTGGGACAGTCCCAGGAAAAGCTTGTTCAGCGTATCGAATGCAACTATAGCCGGCATACATTCAATGGTATTTGGAATAATTATTTAGTGAATTGGTACGTTTCAACTACACAAGACATTTGCGTACTAACGACTCCTAAATATCCTCAATTTGAAGCTGAATTACTAACCCGGGGCGGTATTGCAAAATATGGGGATATCCGGATTGTACAGAAAGCGCGTCCCTTTAGAATAATTGATGAAGTAACTGATTCAGAATACTTTAAAAAACTGTAGCTTTTGGATTACGGCCAGAATTTATAATTGATTATATTTGGGTAAAGTAAAACAAACTATCATTTTCCATTATGGCACAACCTGCACGTGAAGAAACGATCCGGGAAGTAAAAGAGGTTTTCAGGGCTTATCTCAAAGAGAGAAATCACCGTATCACACCGGAACGGTTTATGGTCCTGGAAGAGATATATCGTGCGGATGGACATTTTGACGCTGATGATATGTATTTTCGCATGAAGAACTCCGGGTCCCGTGTCTCCCGGGCGACGGTCTATAACACGCTGGACTTACTTGTGGAATGTGGCCTGGTTCAGAAGCAGCAGTTTGGAGGCAATCAATCATATTATGAACGGGGATATTCATTCCAGCAGCATGATCACATCATTTGTGATGAATGCGGTGCCGTGCTTGAGTTTTGTGATCCGCGCATCCAGGAAATCAAAACTCTTATGGAGCGTATCCATGATTTCAAAATCTCCGGGCATTCGCTCCACTTCTTCGGTCATTGCAACGACCCGGAAACCTGCTCACGTAAATCGGAGCTGAATCAGAAAATACGACACGTAGCGGCCGACCGGAAGTGATATCTAGTTGATGGACGTATCCTTGATGAATTTTCGGGCGGCAAGATGGGATCCCCAAAATCCGAGTAGTATTGCCAACAACAACATGGCCCCTACCTGATAATACCACTCGCCGTAAGGCCAGGAGAGGATGCCGAACTGAGGAATCAGTACCGGAACAGCGTACTGAAAGAAAACCCAGACAAGCCCTGCCGAAATACCGCCGGCAATGATACCCTGGATAATTCCTTCCACAAGAAACGGACGCCTTACAAAACCGTTCGTCGCACCAACCAGCTTCATAGCCTTGATTAGCCCCCGTTTTGCATATATCGTCAGGCGTATGGTGTTGAAGACCAGCAGAACGGATACAAAAAGAATGATGATGCCGATACCCGATCCGGCAAGTACAAGCGTGTGTATCCGCTTCTGCAACAACTCGAGTAGATACCTGTTAAACTCCACCGCCTCCACGCCGTCCATCTTCTTGATCTTGCTGACCATGGAACTAATCTGATCCGGGGTGGCATCCTCTTTAATATGAAGACGAAAAGAGGCAGGGAGGAATCCAAGGTTTGCGAGCCCGGCGCCCCCGGAACCAAAGTCACGACGGAAGACGGCGGCGGCACTGTCTTTACTGATATATGAGACATGATCAACGGGACCTTCCTTTTGCAGGGCTGACTGTAAGTCGTGGGTCTGCCGGTCGCCAATATCCTTCAGGAACACTTCAACAGATATCGTCTGTTTAAGCGACTGGGCTACCTTATAGGCATTAAAAGCCAGTCTTCCAAGAATACCAAGCATCAAAACAGCCAGCATAAGTGCTGTTATAGATGTTACAGTCGCCAACGGAGCGCGGCGAAATGCGGCCATGCCTTCTTTTACAACGTAACCCAAACTCATAGTGAATATCGAATATTGAACATTGAATGATGAAACCAGGAGTGAAAACCACTGCCTGGTAAGTCTTCATTATTCGGAATTTATCCGCCATGGCGGATCATTAGTTTCTAGTCTCGTATGATAGCCCGTATCCCAAAAAATATGCGCCGCGGGGGCATCGGATAATCGGCGGTTTCAAAGTACCCCAGTTGATTCAACCCGTCAAGTACATTTTCAACTTTAAAATACACCATCAGCATGCGAACCCTCGCTGAAAGTTCGGCATTTAATCGATAAAACGGTGGAATTCGCTGTGTAGTGGTCCGGTAATTCCACATATCGAGCTCCGGATAATAGTGGGGAGTATCATATGAAAAGGGTGAATATAGAAATGAGATACCACCTTTCACGTAGGTTGCCCAATTGAAAAGATAACCTTTGCGAAAAAGGCTGAACCGATTCCACAGACGGATGCCGCTATTGGCCAGCCATTGAGTGTAAGAAGTATTCCCCAGATCCTGATATTGCTGATAAGTCGTTGAGAGGTCTGCTTCCCATTTCTTTGTAACCCATCTGATCCAACCTGTCCCTCCCTGCACACTGTAGGCACCTGTATTCACGAAATTGCCGGTCTCATCCAGCCGAATGCCATGCTTCCATCGCTCCCGGTAACCCCGCAGGCCCAGGGTGAATGCCGAGTCGGGCTCAAAACGGAACTCGCCCTCGTATCTGCGGACTCGTGAGGTTTTGAGGTGATCATAACCATGATAATATTTACCTGTCCAATACAGTTGCTGAATCGTTGGTGGTATGGTCCCGCCAGAGAGTGCACCCTGCAACATCAGGCTTTTAAAAGGTTTGAAGGTCACCCTGGTAGAATAATGGGCCGCCCTGTGAGCATCACTTCGGATAGTAGTGTTTGCCGTACCCGTGAGGCTAAAAAAATTGGATAACGGTAAGCGTATTCGGCCCTGCAGGTCAATCTGGCTCCATTTAGTTCTCCTAAGTGTCAAATTGCCGGGCGGCGGCACTGCAAAGTAGCCAATCTCTCCGCGCCCAAAAACATGCAACCCTTTAATATCGGTTTGATGCTCGAGAAAGGCACCTAATTGATTGGTTCTATAATACGAAGTATCTGCCGGAAAAACCTGGTACTGCCCATTGATCGTCGCCGAATCCGTCTTCCCATCAAAGAATCTGCGGTAGGTATTATAAAAAACCTCCAGGCGGCTGCTCACCGGGTGCAGGGTATCCCGGCGTGCTTCTATGCTTACGTCTGCAATTGTATTTCTGGCCGATGATTTTGAAATATTTCCGGAATATTGACTCCCCCCCCACTTTGAACGGGCATTTAACCGGTCAAAATTGAATGTATTCATATTCTGAATCACATAACCGCCGGGCTGATCCCTCTGCAAGCCATTGTAAAGAATTTCTCCTTTAACCACATACTGATGACTTAGGTAATGGGTTACCCTGCCAAAAGCCTGACGACCACGATATTTCTCATTCAGATAGGCCCCATCGTCGCTGCGCACCCAATAATAGGTTGCGATGTTCCACGACCGTGTGATATTCCTGGTCAGTAACACATCCAATACACGGTAACCGAAACCCGCTTTTTCATAGTCGGCACGGGTCAGGGGTCTTCTCATGTAAAAATCCTGCGTTTTGAAACGGGTAACATGATACAGGCCATAATTATCCTGATCCTCATAATTCAGCATGTATTGGGGTACAAGCTGGCTATTCACGTTGCCGGTAACCGCATTACCAATATTGAGTCCATCAACATAAAGCTTTTGCTGTTGATCACTGTGTCCCTGCCAATTCACAGCATCGTGAAATCCCATGGCTCCCATACGATACGTGATAGCGCCCGGCTGTTCTTCGGCCCATTCTGAGGGGATGGTCCATACCATCCATCGTCGTGTGCTGTCGTCCAGAACCTGGTCAAAGCCAATTGTTTTTTTGTAACGGAATACTACTATGTGGATTTGTTTAACCGGCTTCTTGCGCAAGCTATCTTGTCTGGCGAGCCCCCCTCTCAGGCTGTCTGCCCTCAGGGTATCCTGCCGGGATAATCCATGTCTGAGGGTGTCGGTTTTTACCGTATCCTGTTTGATCACGTTTTGTCTGAGGCTGTCGGTTTTCACGGTGTCCTGCCTGGTGCTGTCCGCAGTCACCCGCTTAACCGGTTTATTCTGAGCGACGGCGTTGCTCAGGCCTGCAAACAATAGGAAACCAATAAGTCCCGCTATAACCTTCACGCAAATTCCGGTTTCAGGTGATAGGGTAACGTTTCAATGCCATTTAATCGGCGCCGGAGCAGGTCAAGCGCTATAACAACCGTCTGTTCACGATTTATCAATCGATCTTTTGTCAATTGCAGTTTAATGGCCAGTTCCTCATCGTTCGACCAAAAACCAATCCATATAGTTCCTACAGGTTTTTCAGGAGTCCCGCCACCAGGACCTGCAATACCGGTTGTTGATAGAGCATAATCGGTTCCCAGCGCCTTTGCCACTCCACGCGCCATTTCGATGGCTACTTCCTTGCTCACTGCCCCATGTTTATCCAACGCTTCCTTGGAGACCCCCAAAATGCTCTTTTTCACTTCGTTATCATAGGCAACAACCGTTCCCTTAAAATAATCGCTGCTGCCTGGCACATCCGTGATGCGACCGGCCAGCAATCCGCCTGTGCAGCTTTCCGCTGTAGACAGTGTGGTGCCACCCGACCTCAGCAATG
>DATFNI010000447.1:0-2906 GCA_035266485.1 Balneolales bacterium | reverse complement strand
TCCATGGAGAGGGGCTATTTTAACTCTTTGTCCGCGAGAATCCGCGTCATCTGTGTTGTCCGTGTTCTATTCTTTTTGCATTCGATTCTTATCTCGAACTCACGTTGATCTACGTTTTCGGGAACTAATTATTAGAAGTTTCTAAACTTTATTTTTTTTTTGTAACCTTTGTCGATCTTATCAGTCGTATACATATGTATATGCAATTGTTCTTCTAAGGGGGGGAACAGTTACAGAATCATATATTATCATCACAGAAACAGTGGTAGGCATCTTGTTATGTAAATACAGTCTGGTCTTGTCTGTATCAACCTGATCTTATCATTTTCATTTAATTGAGGTGCGGTATGAATGACGAAGAAAGAAGTCTGTTTGAGGCATTAAAAAATAATGTTTCAAGTAATACAGCAAAGGTTACCATCATACAATTAAAACATAACAAGGATATAGATGCCCTTAGCGGACTCGTATATGCTTTGATCAAAGTGATAGTAGGTATCATTTTTGTTCTGACAATAATAATTTTCAGGGTTTTTGGTTGGTCCTCCCTGAATAACCTGTTGAATAATATTGGCCAGTTACAACTATGGAAACAGTTATCTGATAACTACCACATCCTTATTTTAGGGTTTATCGGTGCCATAGTAGCAGGTATTATTGCCACTGTAATAGGCCATTTTATGACAGACAGAACTAAAAAGTTGGTTCTCAAACTAAAAACGGAAAAAATTCAGCTTATTAACTCTTGATTGTTTTGCCGTTTCCATAAACGGGTTACGTAATTTTTATTATACCCCTACCCCTAATAAGAAAAAAAGGCGCTCCAAATCGGATCGCCTTTTTTATTACTTATAAATCAATTAAGAAATCACTTATACCAGAGCACGGCTCCGGCAAATACAGACCCGCAGTTTTCGACAACGTGTTCGCTGCCTACAGAATGAACCTCTTTCAGTCCACGGTTGCGGTATTCGAACGCATCGACTACCATTTGCCGGACGATACGTTCCACCTCATCGAGAGGTTCGGCATCTTCGTATTCCATAATGACGCCCGGGAGTGTAGGGTCTTCGGGTATCCCAACGGCAATAGCCGCCGAGATCGTCTCCCCGGGATTGCGTGACTCGTACGAGGCATAAGCAATGGGAATGAGTCCGCCGGGGGGCAGAGTAACCTCATCAACCATCTCACATGAAGGGGGGACGATACTACTCATCCGCACAAGGTTTGTGTCGCCGACACCGGCATCGAGCAATGCCATATCAAACGCATTCAGTGGCATCCTGGATTCACCAACTCCTTTGACCAGGCAGTACACATTGGGGGTCTTTACCATGCTAAATTTGGCAACGGCCCGCTCAGTGAGGGTATTCATTCAACAAAACTCCCGGTTATATTAATAAATGGATTGAATTTTTTCCGCATTTTGCGGTTTAAACAAAAGCTCTTTGCCCTCTTCGACACGAAACATACCACGTTTCAGTTCCATACTCGAAACGTTGGTCGATTTGAACGCTTTTTTGAGATGTTCCTGGATGATCCAAGGATCGATGGTATCCCCACAGGTAAAGATATCGACAGCTGCATAACCATATTCAGGCCATGTGTGTACGGCCACGTGACTTTCAGCAATCACGATGGTCCCGCTCACCCCATGGGGACTGAATTTATGAAAGTTATGCGAGATAATACTGGCGTGCGAAGCTTTGGTTCCTGCCAGCATTGTGCCTTCGACCGCTTCGACATCATTGATGATGTCTACATCGCAATCGTAATATTCAACAAGAATTTGTCTACCCAGAGCTTTCATTCTAGCGTCATACCTATTCGGTTAAGAGTGATTGTTAACAGTGTAATAAAAACAACTTATGTATACAAAAAATGCAACGGATGTTACTGATCGTCAAACAGTTAACGAAACCAGCTAACATATCGTTGCATGTTGGTGACCACACCAGCATTCGCCAGCGTAGTACAAACAATAAGCGAGATTAACCCCTTCAATAGTGCAGATGCATAAATTACGTGTGGTTAAAAAAACATTTTGTTGGGTGATTTTCAGTAACGCGGGCAGAAATAAATTATTTGGATATTGATCGTTTCTCCAGATAACTTACCTCAGTTACCGAATTTCGTATCCCCCAGATAACAGTGTTATAATCAAAGAATAAACCTGCTCATTTGAGCATCAATATCAAATATACACATAATCCTATTTATATAAATGCCATCGTCCATAAAAAATTCCGAGAGAAAAAAAATTCTTCATCTGTACCGTCTGTTATTGCGTCCACGCCGTATAGAAGAGCGTATGTTAAAACTTCTGCGGCAAAACAGAATCAGTAAGTGGTTTTCCGGAATCGGCCAGGAAGCCATTTCCGTCGGTGCCACGCTTGCCATGAATAAAGGGGACTATATTCTTCCCATGCATCGCAATCTGGGCGTTTTTACAACACGTGATGTCGACCTGTACCGCTTGTTTTGTCAGCTTATGGGCAAGGCCGACGGGTTTACCGGTGGCCGGGAACGATCGTTCCATTTCGGCATCCCCGAATACCGGATTATCGGGATGATCTCCCACCTCGCGGCTATGATGCCGGTGGCCGATGGCCTGGCTTTGGCCGCCAAGCTGAAGAATGAAGACTTGGTGGCCCTGAGCTTCACGGGTGACGGCGCATCGAGTGAAGGAGATTTTCATGAGGCGATCAACCTGGCCGCAGTCTGGAAGCTACCGGTCATCTTCCTGATCGAAAACAATGGCTACGGCCTTTCTACGCCAGTCCGAGAGCAATATGCGAGTGAAAAGTTGTCGGACAAGGGAATTGGATATGGAATGGAGGCTTGCACCATCGATGGGAACAATGTGCTGGAGGTTTACAAAACACTGGATGGTTATGCCAAATCGA
>DATFNI010000446.1:0-2727 GCA_035266485.1 Balneolales bacterium | reverse complement strand
ATTATATGTCAATAAGTCATTTGCCATAAAGTGATGAATTTTGCTTTTATGTCCGCTTCTGATAGGTTTCTTTTATTCACAGTCTTTTTCTCTGATTCATATTGGGCGATGGCAAAATTGCACTCTTTTGCAAAGATTGGCCTGTCTGTTGGTTTGTGCGGCTTTGCAAATGTGTGCAATGTGCGTTTGCAGAAATTTTCAAAAATGTGAAGCGGGGGGCTTCAATTTTTTCTTGCTTGTCAGTCGTCTTTTTATTTGTCCGGTTGCACTGTTGGTCAAGTCGAGTTAGTCCGGTCATAAACTCGGTCTGTGTCATGATATGTTTATTGTTTCTCGTCATTCTCAATGTGACCATTGTCTTTTTTTTGCATGTGCCCCAACAATAGCATAACACAAACTGGGTTCATGTTATCCTTACTTCCTGCAGAAGTCTTATTAATGTTATTATTATTTATATCGAGGATAAAATGATGAAAGCGGAAGTAAGATCAAAGTACGAACATTGTCTTACGCTGTAGAATGATATCGATGATGTTTTGCGGGCCTGCCTTGACGTAGGATACATTTTAAAGCCCATACCTGTCCGCTGGAAAAATCACGCACGCCATTTACGAAGTGGGGGGGCAGTTCCGGAGGAATATGTAACGCTGTTTGTTTTAACCGCGAATTTGCGCGAATGGACACGGATTTTAATGTAGGGGTAATCCCCTGTGATCACCCCTACCGTGTAAAAACCATTCCATAAAAGTGAAATTCCTCCATATAATCCACTCGTCGATAATAAATGTTGACAGATCACCCACGCAGTACACGAAGTCGGCGGGCAATACCGGATGAATATGTAATATGTTGTAGGCCGGAGAGCTTCTCCGTCAGGTACGAACGTTACAATGAGCCACGGATTTTCGCGGATTGACACGAATTTATCGTAGGGGTAATCCCTGTGATTACCCCTACCAACGTAATATTATCTAACCAGCGTTACTTCGCTTTTCCCTGCTCGGCCACAGCTTTGGCCTTGGCAGCGATAGTATCCTGGTCGCCCAGGTAATAATGTTTGATGGGGTTCAGATCATCATCAAGTTCGTAAACAAGGGGGATACCTGTCGGGATGTTCAAACCGACAATCTCATCATCAGATACCTTATCGAGGTATTTGACAAGGGCACGCAGGCTGTTGCCATGAGCGGTTATCAATACTTTCTTACCAGACTTGATGGATGGGGCAATTGTTTTTTCCCAGTAGGGTACAAATCGTGCGACGGTGTCCTTTAAACATTCTGTAAGAGGAAGTTCGTCTTCACTTAGATCACCGTAACGGGGATCCTTCCCGGGATAGCGATCATCCGATTCTTCAAGAGCCGGTGGGGGAGTGTCGTAGCTGCGGCGCCAGATCAACACTTGATCATCGCCGTATTTTGCAGCGGTATCAGCCTTGTTCAATCCCTGAAGAGCACCATAATGCCGTTCGTTCAGACGCCAGTTGCGGATGACGGGAATCCACATCAGATCCATTTGATCCAGGGCCATCCATAGGGTACGAATGGCACGTTTTAAAACGGAGGTATAAGCCAGATCAAATGTATACCCATCTTCTTTCAGTAGCTTACCTGCACTGCTGGCTTCACTGCGACCTTTTTCAGTCAGGTCGACATCGGTCCAGCCGGTAAACCGGTTTTCTTTGTTCCATTGACTCTCACCATGACGTAACAAAACCACTTTATGCATAAAAATCTCCTTTTTTCATTCCTGTTGATGTAAAAGCATTTAACAAAACGTTTATTTTGATTGCAAAGTTAGCTAATAGCCCTTTAAATGCCCAATGAATAACAGGGAACAGTTAGCAGCAAACAGCTTCAGTAAAGGGCGGTTTGAGTTGCAGATTTCTGGCTGTGGCGCAACATTGCAGCCTTAGATTATGTATACTATGCAGGTCGCCATAACGTTTTATGGTATGTTTAAATTGATGTTTTTTTCATAACAAAGAATAGAAAACCTATGTTCAGATCATCAAACCCGGCATTGAGAACTGATTATTTCCGGGATCTCGCCGGTACTGCTTCTGGCGATGAGGCCATGACGGTAAATGGCACAGCGAATAAGACAGGTTTGTTGCTTTTAATTTTAGTGACAGGGGCAACCCTCACATGGAGTGGCAATCCTTCCACGATGGGCGGATTGGCAATGTTGGGAGGTATCGGCGGTTTTATCGCGGCAATGGTTACCATTTTTAAGAAAGAATACGCCCGCTATACCGCACCTGTGTACGCCTTCCTTGAAGGCTTGTTTATCGGGGCAATCTCATCGATTTTTGCTGCCCGGTATCCCGGAATCGTTCAGGAAGCGGTCCTGCTTACTTTTGGAACGGCCGGCGCGATGCTTCTGGCCTACCGCAGCGGCATGATCAAAGTAACCCAGAAATTCAGGTTGGGCGTTTTTGCTGCAACCGGCGGTATTGCCATCGCCTATTTCCTGGGATGGATCATGAGCTTTTTTGGGGTCAACATTTCCTTCCTCTGGGGTGGCGGAGGCATGTTCGGAATCCTCTTCAACCTGTTTGTTGTAGGAATCGCGGCTCTTAATCTGGTTATGGATTTTGATTTTATTGAAGAAGCCGCTGAATACGGCGCTCCGAAGTATATGGAGTGGTACGGGGCATTTGGCCTGATGGTAACGCTGATATGGCTTTATATTGAGTTTCTACGCCTTTTGAGCCGGTTACAAGAA
>DATFNI010000445.1:0-6680 GCA_035266485.1 Balneolales bacterium | reverse complement strand
CCATTTATATCATTGCCATAACACTTGCGGTTGCATTCCTGCTGCCGCTGGTTTCGAAACTCGGTCATAAAGTCACCAATACGGTATTCCTGCTGACACTTGGTCTTCTTACGTTTATCAGCGGAGAATGGTTGTATGCCTTCGTATTCAAAGGGATACCGGCAGTTCAGATATTCACCGCCGGAGTCAAGCCGCCGCTGTCCATCAATCTTCAGATGGGATTGCATGAGGCGTTGTTTGCCACAGCGACCAACCTGCTCGCCCTGGTCGGCGGACTTTATCTCATCCGCTGCCTAAAGAAAGGCGGTATCCGGGCATACATCCTGTTTTTACTTCTTACGCTTGGGTTGAACGGGCTGATCATGACACGCGACATCTTCAACCTGTTCGTATTTATGGAGATCACATCGATCGCCAGTTACATCCTGGTGGGTATCGAACTCAAGACACCGGCACTCTCGGCGGGTTTCCGGTATATGATTGCAGGCAGCATCGCATCGACCTTTTTGCTGCTTGGCATCATCTTCCTGTATAGTCTCAGCGGAACCCTGAATATCGACGGCATGCTGCAAAGCACTATCCTGAGAAGCAGTTCGCCTCTCGTGGTGATCGCCGTGTTCATGCTCCTGTTCTCGTTCTTCATCGAGATGAAGCAGTTTCCGGCCAACGGCTGGGCGCTCGATGTATACCAGGCTTCGCATCCCGGCATTGCTGCTATGATCTCTGCCGGAAGCTCGGGCGCCATCTTCTTTGCCCTCGCTAAGATTTTACCCATCGCAGGACAGACCTGGTACCTGATTGCCGGAGTGACCGGCATGGTTACATTCGTCATCTCCAACCTGATGGGTATCCGGCAGCAGCAGACCACGAGAATGCTCGGGTATTCATCTGTCGGTCAGATGGGATTATTGCTGTCCGCCCTCGGACTCGGCCTTTATCTTGATCCCGGTCTGCATACGTTCGGTTACATCATCGTCGCCCTGTTCTTCAACCACTTCTTCGCCAAAGCCGGGCTGTACTGGCTGGCGGGCATGGTTCGCAAAGACAACATTGGAGACTGGTCTGTGCTTCGAAATAAGCCTATGTATGTCTTTTTGATGGGATTATTCATCGCCGCCCTGCTCGGTTTCCCGCCATTTGCCGGTTTCTGGGGAAAATGGTGGATGGTCATGATGCTTGCACACAGCCATATGTTTGGCTGGATTGCATTTTTGCTGATCGGATCATTGCTGGAAGCCGTCTACCTGCTTCGATGGTTCAACAACGCCGTCCGTGGTCAACGCTCGGAAGAACGGCTGCCGATTGTTCCTGTCGAACAAAAAATTTCACTGTGGATCTTTGGCGGATTAAGCCTCATCGTTGGATGGCTGTTCTCGCTTTGGGCAATGCCCGATTCGTTGCTGATTTTTATTCCGATAGGCGCTGCCATTCTGTTATATGCGCTGGACTGGCTGCCCGCAAAGGTCAAAGGTGGATTGGTCATAGTAATGATGATTGCATATGCATGGCTGGTATTACCTGGGTTGAGCGGAATCTCATTCTATTTCAACCTGCTGTTCCTGGGCGGTGGCGTCATCATGATCTTCGGTACGCTTCACCGACGAGGTAAAGCAGTTGGTTTCTATCCCTTGCTGATCCTGTTGTTCGGCGCACTTTCCGATCTTGTTCTGGCCCATGACCTGCTGCAGTTTTTCTTCGCATGGGAACTGATGACGCTGGCCTCATACCTGCTCATTCTTCGCGGCCGTGATGCTGAGAAACCATCCCTCTCCTATGTCTTGTTTTCATTGGGCGGTGCTTACCTGATACTTGCCGGTTTTGCCGTTGCCTATTCTGTATCGGGTCCGTCTCTCAACCTCGGGATTCTGCATCAGACCGGGGTTATCGCTGCAATTGTCTTCTCACTTGTCGGACTCGGATTCCTGATCAAAGTAGCCGCTATCGGCGTACATATCTGGGCACCAGGTACCTACACGGAGTCGGAAGATGATGTCACCCCGATAATATCAGGCATCCTTTCAAAAGCAGGCATACTGGGACTGATCATCCTGTTGATTCAAATCGGTACCCCGGAGTTAAAAACATTCTCCATGGAAACACTGCTCGGATGGATTGGTGCGTTGACAGCCTTCTTTGCTACGCTTTTTGCCATCTTCCAGGAAGACGCAAAGAAACTGCTGGCTTACTCGAGTGTTGGTCAGGTTGGGTATATTGTGCTCGGTTTAGCCATGATGACTCACCTGGGATGGGCGGCTGCGCTCTGGCACACTGTCAACCACCTGATGTTCAAGGGACTCCTCTTCCTGGCCATTGCCGGCGTAATCTATCGTACCGGTACGCGCAACATGTACGAGATGGGCGGCTTGATTAAGAAGATGCCTCTCTCCTTTTTCAGCGTACTAATCGGTATCATCGCTCTGGCCGGCCTCCCACCTCTTACCGGATTCGGCGGCAAGTGGCTGCTGTACGAAGCCCTGATTGAAAGGGGATGGTACCTCCAAACAGGCCTGGTTTTCTTTGCCAGCACCATCGCGTTCCTCTATTGCTATCGTCTCATTCATTCCATTTTCCTTGGAATGCCGAAGCCGGCATTCAGAAACGTTAAAGAAGCTCCGGTCTGGCTGATCGTACCGCAAATTATTCTCATTATCGGAATCATCGTCTTTTCGGTCTTTCCCGGACTATTACTGAAGCCCATTTCATCGATCATAGATCCGGTGTTCCCCACAACGATGCACTGGAGCAACCTGACGGTATTCAGCTCACTGGGGTACTGGAACGGTACATTTATGATGATCCTGGTGGTCGTTATATTCGTCATCGTCACCTTATACCTGCTTTGGCACGGTCCTCGTCCGCAAAAAGTCGAACCGTTCAATATCGTCTTCGCGGCCGAACGCCCCTTCCGGCCGGAAACCACCCATTATGCTTATGACTTCTTTGCCCCCTACCGCAGGGCCGTGGCACCGATACTTAAACCTCTTGTTCAGCGATTCTGGGATACAATCAGCGAATGGGTGCAGACCTCATCCGGCATCATCCGGCTTATTTACACAGGCAATATGCAAACCTATGCGATGTACATTTTCATTTACGGTGTCATCCTTTACCTCTTTTCTGCAGGAGTACATTGATGGAAGAGATTTTAATTAAACTCGGCTATACCCTCGCATCGCTGTTTCTGATATTCAACTACGGCATGCTGCTCATGGGATTTGTCCAAAAGATCGTCGCCCGCGTGCACGGTCGTATCGGTCCCCCTTTCTGGCAACCCTATGTGAACATTCTGAAGACGCTTTCGATGCGCACTTCAGTCTCGCACGGGATCATGTTTTATCTCGGTCCCGTCTTCCGCTTGACCGGCGGCATTGGACTTTATTTGCTGATTCCGGCTGTCTTCGGATCGGTCTGGCTGCAAAACTTTAGCTTCAACGGCGACCTGATTCTGGTGGTCTATTTCATCTTTTTTGGGATGCTTGGCATGGCCCTGGGTGCCGGTGAAAGCAGCCATCCGTATTCACCTATGGGCGTCATGCGCGGTCTGTCTCTGACAACAGCTTCGGAAGTGCCTTTCGCGCTTGCGATTATATCCCTTGCCGCGCAGTACCATACCTTATCCATTACTGATATTGTTGCTGCCCAGCAGGGCGGCATCATGCATTGGAGCATGATGACCAACCCGGTAGCTACCGCAGCCGGTATGCTGTCATTTCTTGGTATGATGATGCATTCGCCCTTTGATCTGCACATCGCGCCCCAGGAAATCCCGATCGGACCGCCTACCGAATACCACAGCAGTTTCCTCGGCCTGATGCAGGGCAACCGCGCCTTTTTCGCCTCGGCCAAATTGATTCTGTTTATGAACCTGTTTTTCGGCGGTGCGACCTCCATCCCGGTTATGGTTGTCAAGACCTTCCTGCTCTTCATGTTCTGCATCTTTGTAGGCGTCGTGTTCCCGAGATACAAGGTCGAGCAGGCCATACGCTGGTTTTTAAAAGTTCCCACCCTGATCGGCATCCTGGCCATCGGTATTTACGCACTTTAGAAAGGATTTAATGATGAGCGAAGAAGTAAAAGAATCACAGGAAAAAGAAAATCGGGATATCATTGAAACGGAGGAGCTGACCTATGCAGACTACTTCTGCAGTGCCGTGCCCCAGTCCGTTTCCCCCAAAGCCGGTAAGGTTATACAAAAGTTCTATAACTGGGCCCAAGCCAATTCATTATGGGTTTTGGGATTCGGGACCGGATGTGGATCTATTGAGATCCCGCCGCTCTACACCGCCCGGTACGATGTATCGCGTTACGGGATCTTCCCGCGCCCTACCCCACGTCAGGCCAGCGTATTCATTATCAGTGGATATGCTTCCGTCAAAACGCTGAAACGCATCATCAGAAGCTACGAGCAAATGCAAAACCCAAAGTTTGTTATGGGACTCGGAAGCTGCACCATCAACGGCGGCATGTACTTCGACAGCTATAACACCATCAACCGCCTGGACTACTACCTGCCCGTCGATGTTTATATCGCCGGATGTATGCCACGACCTGAAGCTCTCATTGCCGGGTTTAACAAGCTGAAAGAACTCATCAAGGAAGGCAAGGCAGAAGGTGCCAATCTCTATGCTGAGAATTTCGAATGGTACAAGGCAAATCAGAAAAAAGTCATCAAAGACTGGAACATGCCCGACTATAACTGGTAACAATCATGAAAGAACTCATTAACCGCGTCGAATCAAGGTTTACCCTGCTGAATCACATTGAACAGCGGCCCGACCTGCTCTTCCTCTCAATGGATGCGAAAGAAGTCGTGGAAGTATTGACCTACTTGCGTGACATAGAGAACTACCAACACCTGGTCATGATCTCAGCGGTGGATCGTATGGAAGACCATATGTTTCAACTGACCTACCTGGTCCACAACTATAGTGACAATATCGACATCGGTATACGCACCAATATTGACAGGGATAATCCTGTCATATCGAGCATGCATCATCTCTGGCCGGCGGCCCAGGTCTATCAGCGTGAACTCCACGAACTTTTCGGGATCGATTTTCCGGGAAGTCCCCGGCAGGATGAACCCATGATGCTGGAAGGATGGGATAACATTCCCCCGATGAGAAGAGATTTTGATACCAAAAAATATTCCGAAGAAACCTTTTTCCCACGCGCGGGTCGTGAGACATACGATCCAAGAAAAGTGATGGCGGGAAAAACGTATCCAAAGGAAAACGAGATCAAACATGAGATCAAAAAACTTGTCCGAGATCAACGAAACAAATAGAGTCGGTGTACTAACCCGGGAAGGTCCCAAGACGGCATTAAACTGGGAGACGGTATTACCGCCATCCGCGGGTCTGGATTTGTCCTCTGGTAAATACCTGAAAATCTGGCATGGTCCGCAGCATCCGGGCGTCACCGGGAACATGGCACTGGAACTAACCCTTGAGGGCGACATCATACGCGAGTGCAAGACCCATGTTGGTTACCTGCACCGGGCCTTTGAAAAACTGATGGAGCGGCGGAAGTACATCCAGTGTTTCCCGATCGTTTGCCGTATTTGCGTGCCGGAGCCGGATCCGAACGAGTACCTGTTCGCGGCTGCCGTGGAAGAACTCGCTCATATCGAAGTACCGGAAAGGGCTGTCTGGCTCCGCACGCTCATTCTTGAGATGATACGTGTTGCATTCCTGACGATGGGCCTTGGGGGCCAGGCAGGGTCTTTTGGCCTCGGACCAATCGGTCAGTGGGCCGTGACACACCGCGACTATCTCCTTGATCTCTTTGAAGAACTCACTGGCGGCCGCGTTTATCATATGTATATCCTGCCAGGCGGCGTACGCCGTGATCTCCCCCATGGTTTCACTGAACGCCTCGAAGAGGTACTCAAAAAGATTGAGAGGCTGATCGGCAGCGTCGAAAAAGTGATGTTCAGCAACGCGGTATTCAAAGCCAGGGCCAAAGGTTTGGGGATGATACCTTCAGAATGGGTTGTTCCCTATGGTATTACAGGCACCAACGCCCGGGCTGCCGGAGTACCCATCGACATCCGCAAAAATAATCCGTACCTGGTGTATGATCAGCTTGATTTCGATATCCTGACCGGCTCGGCATCGGATGTATACGAACGATCATCCCTCCGGAAAGAAGAAATTTTACAATCGATACGACTGATCCGGCAGATAATCGATAAAATGCCCAAAGGTGGCCCGGTGAGAAACAAACTGCCAAATGTTATGAATTGGAAAGTACCTGCCGGAGAGACCTACGTCCGTGCCGAAAGCGGACGTGGCGAACTCGGCTATTACCTGGCATCGGACGGCACCGAATATCCGCGACGCATTCATGTACGTGGAGCCGGTTATACGCACGCCATGGTCGTACTTGAGAAACTGGCTGAGAGACAGAGCATCGCAGACCTGGCCGGTATCATGGTCTCGCTGCAAACGTGTCCACCGGAAATTGAAAGGTAGTAATTATGAGTCTGAAGGATCTTATATCGCCATTTTACGCCTGGGAACGGGCGCTGGAGAAACCGTACACCATCAATAAACCTATTGATGACCGGGAAGGAGCCGATCGTTATCGTGGATTTCACGTCAACGACATTGAGAAATGCATCGGCTGCGGAACCTGCGAGGAAATCTGCCAGAATGAAGCCATCGACATGGTGCCTG
>DATFNI010000444.1:0-18243 GCA_035266485.1 Balneolales bacterium | reverse complement strand
GGATGATTTCGCTGTTGGCCGACATCGCCACATCATATTCATCACGCGTAAAATATCCGAAGTGCCAGCTGGCATGCGCGGATCCGCCCAGTGTGGTCAGGAACTTGCGCCAGGCCGGGAAATCATACTGCGAAGCATTGTTAAAAATAGCATGGGGGTTTACATGCAGCGGCCTGCCCGGATCATACTTGTGGACCTCGTTGGCTATCCAGTTTAGAAACCAGGTGTTGTAATAAACCTGGAACCGTTGTTTTTCGAAATTGACAATCGGATATCCCTGCGCGTTATAGGCCGAGTCAGGGTGTGTTGCTTTCCAGGCTTTGAACTTTTGTGCTGCAAACTGGTTGTTGGGTACACCACCGCCGGGCTCGTTAATCAGAACCCAGGCCGACAGGGCCTTCGATTTTTTAAAATGACTGACCACACGCTGGATGTAATTCGCAATGGATTGAAGGTGCTCATCACTCTTCGGAAACTTGAAACCGCCGACATCGCTGAACGGAGTGGCGGGAAACAGTGTGCCGATTACCCTGATGTTATATTTCTCTGCCGAACGAAACGCTTCATCAAATAAAGAAAAATCCCATGTGCCATTTGGTTTGTGCATATAGGTCTCGAACATTCGTATCCGGGCAACTTTCAAGCCGTTGTCCTTTAGTATCCGGAACCAATTGTCAATCTGTTGAGGCGTTTGTCCCGGTTCAATAAATACCTGGGCACCAATAAAAGGGACGGAGTTATGAGTTGCCTGTGCCTGTGACGGCTGAACAGCGGCAATACTTAAAACGACAGCAAAAATAAGTAACCCAAAATAACGCATACCTATCCTATATTTTCCAAATTATTGTGAATTGGATACGAGTAAACACCCCGTCATGAATATGCATAATAATGCATTGAAATGCGCGGGGGGGGCGAATCATGGGGTTTAGGGCACACACAGGGGATTACCACTACGATTGTTAATTACTAATTGATCATTGCCAATTGCTCAGGTGGCCCAGGCTTTATCGCCCTTTTTATAGGGGATGTCGCCCTCGTACTTGCCGGGAACGGCAAGGTAACGAAGGGCTTTGGTGGCACCCGGTTCCGAGGTAAAATACCCCCACAATGTCAGTTGTTTCATCATCAGGGAATAATGGGGCGTATCTTTTCCTTTTGAATCGTGCGCCTGTTTGTCCAATTGTGAAAGGAAACTATATCGATCTTCATCTGAAAGATCTGTAAATAACTTACCGTATTTTTGCTTGCAATCAGCGCGAAATCTTTTGATCCCGTCTGTAAAGATCTTTTGCTCTTCAGGACTATAGCAATCAGTTACGATTGTTTTCATGAACTCCCCGATTTTAGCATCTTTTGCACCGGGCGAAGTCGCAGTGGATGGAATGATGGTATCTCCGACGCTGTCCAACAGGGAGATATCCTCAGGAACAAACAATCCTGTCTTCTTGCCGCTGGCACTGCAGCCGGTTAAAAAGGCATTGGCACCGAATATGGTACCGCCAAATAATAAGGCCAGCGTTGATAGAGCTTCTCTTCTGTTCATAGATTCAAAATTTTATGTATACAATGATCAAATTCCATCATTTCGACATTCATTATTTAATGTTCGCTATTCAATATTAATCTCAAAGATTGCCTTTTTTCAATTCATCAGCGGCATGATTGGCGGCTCGGGCCGTCAGCGCCATGTAGGTAATCGAGGGATTTTGACAGGCCGAAGAGGTCATACAGGCTCCATCGGTCACGAATACATTTTGGGCGCCCCATACCTGGTTATGTTCATTGAGAACCGAAGTCTTTGGGTCGCGCCCCATCCTGGCCGTTCCCATCTCATGGATGTCGAGCCCAGGTGCCTGGTGGGTGTTATGCTGCCTGATATTCTTGAAACCGGCCCTCTCAAGCATTTCGGCTCCACTGTTGAGGATGTCTTTCAGCATATTATCCTCATTGGCGCGATACTCGCTGTCGATTTCCAGCAACGGTATTCCCCACTCATCCTTCTTATCTTTGCTCAGGCTTACCTTATTTTCATAATAAGGAAGACACTCGCCCATGCCTGTGAGGCCAAACTGCCAAGGACCCGCCTGCGTCATCTGCTCTTTAAACTCCTTGCCGATTCCGATCTCGCCGTTTCCGCGGCCCCAGTTTTGCCTGGACCCGCCACCTGAATAGGCATATCCGCGAAGAAAGTCTTTCTGCTTGTCCATTCCCACGTTACGATACCTGGGCAGGTACACACCGGTCGGTCTTCTGCCATAATAATAGTGGTCTTCAAAGCCATCGAAATCAGCAGAGATACGCCCCCGGTAGTTATGATCCATGAGGTAATGTCCCAACACTCCGCTGTCATTGCCGAAACCATTCGGGAAACGCCTGGATGTCGAGTTGAGCAGGATCAGGGCTGAGTTAATAGTACTGCCATTGACAAAAACGATCCGGGAGTAATACTCGGTCATTTCCTTTGTATTGGCATCAATGACACGGACACCCGTTGCCTTCTGCTTCTCTTCATCATAAATGAGAGAATGAACCACGGAGAAAGGCCGCAGCGTGAGATTCCCGGTCTTTGTGGCTGCCGGAAGCGTTGCCGAGTTGCTGCTGAAATACCCGCTGTAGGGACACCCCCGTGCGCATAGGTTCCGGTACTGGCAGGGACCTCTGCCGAGATGAGCCTGCGAGAGGTTAGCTGTTCGTGAAATGATCAGATGCCGGTCAGGATAGATCGATTCCAGTTTCTGTTTGAAATACTTCTCCAGGACATTCATCTCCATGGGCGGGAGAAACTCGCCATCCGGAACCACGGGAATGTGATCACGGTTGCCGCTGATGCCAACGAATTTCTCAACGTAGGAATACCAGGGTGCGATGTCTTTATACCGGATAGGCCAGTCGACAGCAATACCTTCTTTCAGGTTGGCTTCGAAATCCAGGTCACTCCAGCGCTGGGTCCACCTGGCCCACATCAGCGACTTCCCACCCACCTGGTATCCGCGAATCCAGTCGTAAGGCTTAACCTGGACATATGGATGTTCATCATCCTTGACAAAAAACTGTTCGGTGGATTCATTGAAAGCATAGCAACGGTTGATAATAGGGTTCTTCTCCTTCTCCTGCCGGGGTATCTCAAGACGGTGTGGAAATCCCCACGGAGGCGTCATGGCGGTGGTATAATCCGTGATATGCTCGACATTCCTGCCACGTTCAAGGACCAGCGTCTTTAATCCCCTCTCACACAACTCTTTTGCCGCCCAGCCACCTGTAATACCCGACCCGATGACAATGGCATCATACGTAATTTGCTTTTTACCTTTACCGGCAATGTAAGTCAATTTGCTGGAATCGCTTCCATTATTTTGTACACTTTTACCTGATTCCATGAGATAACTAATTGATGGATAACGAATTATTATTATGCAACTCGAATAATTATGCTTTTACACACCAAGAAACTCATTCAACAATAATCAGCTTCTATATAAATTAGATTTACAATAATATCAATATATGTGGGTGATAATTCTTAATTAACAGGTGTTAAAGTGTTAAAGTGTTAAGGTGTTAAGGTACTAAGGGGGCGGCGAAATTAGGTTATTTGCATTGACGTTTTCCCGGCTTCCGGTGTAGTCCGACATACGCCTTTTCATACCCTCTGTGTAACCTCCTGACTCCTGACTCCTGAATTAATCCCCATTTTCTTCCGGGTAACCTGCCCTGTTGAATTTTTCGATATCAACTACATAAATGAACCGGATAGGAGCAGGTTCTGCTGCTGACATCTGTCCGGGTCCTATAGCCAGCATACGCAGGTCACCTTCACACACAGATATCAGTATACCAGATAGGGGATTAAAATATACTGTCCCGAAGAGACAGAATGTGTACAAATTCCGCCGGATGATATACCGAACCATAGTTAATTCTTTGGCCGATCGTTTAAGTATTTGCTGCTGATCTCATCGACATCAGACCGCCAGTCATTGTTGTGTATATCCTTATGGAAATCGTCTAGCTTGTTTAGAATAGTCAGGAGCTCAATTTTTTCATCCGTTCTCAGGTTTCCGGATACAATCCGTGAAACCTTATCCATTTTGGTGAATGTTGTCATCAGTAACTTTTTACCCTCTTCCGTGATCTTTACCCGTTTCGATCGCTTGTCGTCGGGATCCTGATACTCTTCGATCAACCCATTCTTTAACAGCCGTTTAATAATTTCACTCCCGGATGTAATCTCCAGCAGGTTATGATTGCAGAGCTCAGTCTTCGTCATGCTGTCCCGGTAGGCGAGGGATGCCAGGAAACCAAAATCATCCATGGTCACAAGTGGACTTCCATCGAGCGCATATTTCGTGTAGTGTTTTGCATATTTGAAGAGACCGGTTAATAACGTTGAAATCTTGGCTTCCATCGTGTAATCAAAACCAAGGATTTGTTTTGAATCGGTGACCTTTTCTTTTCCCGGTTTTACAGGGTAACCCTGACTATCCAGGTACGCATTCAACCAAAGCGTGAACGAGAGCAAATCAAACTTATCCCCTGCCGACTCCTCTTCAAATTGGCCGATTAGTTGGATAACTTCCTTCAGTAAATCATACCGCCTGTTCATACTCGTACCTGATCTTTTGTGTTGATTGATAAACCCAAAATAACCATACACCCCGACATCTTATACGATGGCGTATTTAAGAATGCATAAAATATAATGATATCGTAATAAAAATATCATATAATTACGTTTCCATTGTATTTTTATTGATAATCACCTATTATTGATCATTCACATAGGAACCCAGAAAATCCAGGCCGTTTCAATATGGGCAGAGTTGTTGCGGAATTACATGACGTTACCAAAGAATTCAAGAGTGGTGATACCATCGTACAGGCGTTGTCTCATACAAGTGTCTCCGTCCATAGCAACGAGCTTTTACTCATCCTCGGGCCATCCGGCTCCGGAAAGACAACCCTGCTATCCCTGCTGGGTTGCGTTATCTATCCCACCTCCGGAAAAGTATTCGTTAACAATATATGTACCAATGATTTAACTGATGACGAATTATCCAGCCTCAGGCTTAACAACATCGGTTTCGTATTTCAGGGCATCAACCTGATCGCCCCGTTGACAGCTCTTGAAAACGTACAGTTCCCCCTCCAGCTGATGAATATTGATGAAAAGGAAGCCAGGCAAAAAGCCGAAGATGCTTTGGATATGGTCGGGATGACCGACAGGCTCCATTTCAAACCCAGGGAATTGTCAGGGGGGCAGCAACAGCGTGTCGCAATCGCCCGCGCTCTTGTCACGGACCCTCCGCTTATTCTTTGTGATGAACCAACAGCTGCGCTGGATCATAAGAATATTGAAATCGTGATGGGAGAGTTAAGGGAACTGGCCAAACAGCGCGACAAAGCACTGATCTGTGTTACCCATGATATCCGCCTTAAAGATTATGCTGACAAAATCATCGAACTGGAAAATGGAATGATTCAAAACTGATATGAATATGAACATCGCAATTAATAAAGGTTGGCGGGTGCTCAGGCTCTGCGTTGCGGGCAGTATCTTTCTGTTTCTGAGTTCTTGCGGCAAGAGCAAACAGAAAGAATCTGTCAGTAAACCTCCCTCCCTGGGCACAAACAACATTAGTATGGTCTCGGGTTTCGGCAGGATCGAACCGCTAAAAGATATGATCCAGCTAAGCTCGGAAGTGGACGGCATCGTCATCAGGAAAATTGCACAGGAAGGCGACACGCTGGTCCAGGGCGATACTATTATCGTTTTGAATCATGCCGAACAGAGATATAAAGTCAGACAACTGGAGGCGCAGGTCGAGACCCAGAGATTGACGATTCGATCCGTGAATGCCCAGGTGAATTCTGCTGAGACGGCATATATAAATAAGAAACAGTATTACGAGCGGCTTAAGAAAGCATATGAAAACGAGGCAGAATCAGGACAAAATGTCGATGACGCCCGGCTCGCTTACGACCAGGCGTCCAGCAAGGTGCAGGAGCTTAAGGATCAGCTTCTGTCCGGACAGAGCCGGATGCATGAACTTCAGGCTGAACTGGGACAGGCCCGCGTCGATCTGAGCCGCAGATTCATCCGGGCATTGACCGACGGCACCATTCTTAACATGAATATCAACCAGGGATCATATGTCAAGGCGTACCAGTCGTTTGGTGACTTTGCACCTTCCGGTCCGCTGGCAGTGAAAGCCGAAGTCGACGAGTTGTTCGCCCAAAAGCTGAGGCTCGGTCAAAAAGCGAAGATTAGCCTCTATGCGCAACAGGATACCGTGGCTACCGGGAAAATTGTTTACCTGGCCCCTGCTCTCAGCAAGAAATCCATTTTTTCAGATCAGCCATCGGATTTCGAAGACCGAAGGGTTCGTAAAGTGACCATTGCCCTGTTCACGCATAAACCGGTACTGATCGGATCACGCGTCAATGCACTCATCCAAATAAGCCAATAGTACGATGCTCAGAACAGCCTGGCGATTTATGATGTATGACAAACCCAAATCGATTGGCGCGATTTTGGGTGTGATTGTGGCAATCTTCCTGATTGGCCAGCAAAGCGGCATTTTTGTTTTTCTCACCGGAACCATGTCGGGACTCGTTGACCATTCCGGCGTGAATGTATGGGTAGTCGATCATTCAGTGACCGACGTCAACCGGCTTTCCGATCTGGACGTTCGCATAGGAAACGAGCTTCATTCCATCGAAGGCGTGAAAAACGTGTATCCTCTCATCGTAACCGGTTCCGAGCTTAAAACTGAAAGCGGCAATACCTCTCCGGTGGTGCTGATCGGATCCGAGCCTCCCTCCTTTGTCGGCGGCCCATGGAATATCGAAAAAGGAAGCGGCAAAACCCTGATGCAGGAAGGCTCTGTTTCTGCCGACAAGTTCGACATCAAGAGTCTCAAGGGATTGAAATTCGGTGATGAGCTCGAAATCGGCGGCAAACTGGTTCAGCTAAACATGCTGACTAACGGTGCCCGCGGCTTTGGTTCCAACTACGTTTTCACGACTCTTGCGCTGGCGCGATACCTGGGAAAGTTTCCTCCCAACAAAGTGAGCGCCTACCTCGTAAATGTAACCCATCCCGACTCCGTCGGTGCGGTTGTTCATAGAATCAACCGGACGATCACCGGAGTGCGGGCATGGCCTTCAAAGGCATTCTCTTCATCGACAGTCGGCAGTATCCTGTCATCAAGCGGAATCGGGGCCTCGATTGGAACATTGATTTTATTTGCCGTCATCTCGGGCATCGTTATCATCGGGTTGACCCTCTATTCCTCTGCCATCGACCGGCTGAAAGATTATGCGACAATGAAAGCGATTGGCGCAAAGAATGGATATATAACCAAATTGATCGTCATACAGGCACTGATTATTGCCACCATTGGATTTCTAATCGGAGGGGTGTTGATGGAAGGATTTCGACAGGGTATCCAGAACGCAGGCGTTCGATATCATTACACGCTGTTGGAGTGGGTCGTCTTTTTCATTATCACACTGATCATATCGCTATCGGGTTCGCTATTCGCATCCCGGCGGATACGCAAAGTTGAACCGGCCAGAATTTTCAGAGCATAAACGATTACCTATGCATAACCACAGATTTCAGTTTGGATTCATACCTCTTCTGCTGTCGTTATCGATATTTCCCTTGATAACACAGGCGCAGAACTCCGTGACCACCATGAGCCTGGATGAAGCGGTAACATACGGACTCAAGCATCGAACGGACATGATAAATGCCCACCTGGATGTCACCTATTCTGAGAATGAGACGAAAAGGCAGATTCGCCGCTATCTACCGCAAATCACGGCAACCGCCGATTATCGCAATTACCTGAAGTTACCGACAACAATCCTGCCCGGCGCCATCATAGGTAAACCCGGAGAGAACGTCAGGGCAAAGTTTGGATCCAAAAATGATATCAATGCCGGGATCAAGGCGGAACAGGAAATATTTGATCCGTCACTAATCTCGTCCATTCAGACGTCAAAGGTCAATGAGCATCTGGTTCAGAACCAGGTAACCCTGCAGAAAAAGAATACCGAGTTGCTGATACGGCAGGACTACTATACCGCACTGCTGGCACGGGAAACGTCACGGTTATCAATAAAAAATCTACATAATTATCAGAAGTTATTGGATATCAGCCAGTCCCGTTTAAAAAACAAGCAGATCAATCCGTTCGATTATCACCAGATCGATGTTAAATATCAGAATCAAAAACAGCAGGTCACTGCCGACAGCCTCGACAATATCAACACCCTGGCGCAACTCAAACTGGATATCGGTTTCCCGGGTTCACAGCAACTGGACCTGAGCGACTCATCCCTGATACAATTGGTCTCTGCCAATTCTTCGTTTATAAGTAATGCCTCCCCAAATATCCATTCGATCCCGGAGTTTAAGTCATTACAAATGCAACTGGATCTTAACGAGAAAAACATCATCGGGAACCGCAGAAATTATCTGCCGACATTGAGTGCTTATGCATTCATTGGGTCCCAGTACTTCAACAACAGGCTGGCGCTGACCAACTCTCAAAACTGGTATGGGAGCAGTTACATCGGTCTGAGTCTTAGCCTGCCGATTTTTGATGGATTACAGAAAAGTGCCGAAGCCCAAAAATTGTCGATTAAACGAAAGGAGCTGCGAAACCAGGCCCAAAATTTCAAACAGCAATTCCCTGAACAGGAAACCATCGCCCGGCGAAATATTGACATTGCCATGCGCAGAGCCCGGATTCTAAAATCAGACATGTCCCTGACCCAACAGAAGTTGTCCATGCAGCAGAAGAGATATAATTTAGGATTGATCCCGCTTAATGAGTTGCTGAATACAGAGATCCAATACAGTAACGACCAGCAGAATTATCAGGATGCCCTGCAAAACCTGCTGAATGCCCAGCTTCAATACACGAACCTGACCGGTTCCTGAACCTGATCTCTATTCGGCTATTTTTCGATCACGATTCAAAATCCAGCACCGGGGATTATTCGTAAACCCGATGTGCTCATAGTATGTGTTGGCAGCCGGAGCCGCGATCAGTATCAGCTTACACTTCGACCCTAGTTGTTCCTGCGTAATGGCCTGCAACCGCTTACCTACGCCTTTCCCCTGGTAATTTTTGTCTACGGCAAGATCAGAAAGATAGCAAGCGTAGTGAAAATCAGTCATTGAGCGTGCGACACCAATGAGGGTTTCCCCATCCCAGGCCGTCACCATCAGATTGCTGTTCTTCAACATACCATCCATGCAAGCCCGGTCTTCGATCGGGCGACGTTCACCAAGGGTTGAGTTGATCAGCAATTCAACAAATTGCCCGGTGGATATTGGATGATTGATTTTGTACGCTATTTCCATAGTGTGTTAAAAGTTAATGGTTCATGACGTGTAAGCGTGCCGGTTGATCAGTTCAAAATAACATCGGATAATCATTGATACTATCATGATCTCGAAAAAAGCACTACGTAAGCCTGTAAATCATCATATTAAAGGAATATTTTGGAATACAGTCTTTTCTGTCTGATTTGAAAGCTTAATTTTCTATTTTTAGGCGGGCATAAATGTAGTTGAAATCATCTTATGCTTTTGTAGAATGGAAGAAAGGAATTTAGTGACATGAACCTCATTTACAGCATAGCGAATCATTTCACGAACACTCCTTTACTGGTTGATCATTCAGTGATGGATAACCGTAAATCTGGGTCCTGTGGAAAAGTTATAAAAAGGAGTAGATCCCATGAAAATTCGATTAGACGATGCCCTTAAATACCATTCAAGCGGCAGGAAGGGCAAAGTTGAAGTTGTTCCCACCAAACCATGTGTGACACAAAGAGATCTTTCCCTGGCATACACGCCTGGCGTCGGGGAAATATGCAGGGTGATAGACAAAGATCCGGAAGCAGCTTATGAGTACACCTCAAAAGGAAATCTGGTGGCCGTCATTTCAAACGGAACAGCTGTTCTGGGACTCGGGAATATAGGGCCACTGGCCGGCAAACCGGTCATGGAGGGAAAAGGAGTGTTGTTTAAGAGATTTGCTGACATTGATGTCTTCGATATCGAGATCAATGCCAAAACCCCGGAAGAGATTATCGCTGTAACCCAGGCACTCGAACCTACGTTTGGGGGGATCAACCTGGAAGACATCAAGTCGCCGGATTGTTTCATCGTCGAAAAGGCCTTGAAAGAAAAGATGAATATCCCTGTATTTCATGACGACCAGCACGGCACCGCCATCATTAGTGCAGCGGCGCTTATTAATGCGGTTGAAGTAGCCGAAAAGGATATTTCAAAGGTGCGTATTGTCGTGAATGGAGCGGGAGCCGCTGCCATCGCATGTACCAGGCTTTATATCAGTCTTGGTGCCAGTCCGGAGAACGTCATCATGTGCGATTCGACGGGAGTCATCTATAAAGGACGCACGAAAGGGATGAACATCTATAAAGAGGAATTTGCCAGGGAGACCGATGCCCGTACCCTCTCGGATGCTTTGAAGGGAGCAGATGTTTTCATAGGGCTTTCAATTGCCGATGTGGTTTCCAAGGATATGCTTCGTTCGATGGCGGATAACCCGATTGTGTTTGCCATGGCCAATCCCGATCCCGAGATCGAATACGAAGATGCTGTTGATGCACGAAAAGATGTCATCATGGCAACGGGCAGAAGCGATTATCCGAACCAGGTCAACAATGTGCTCGGATTCCCTTTCATCTTCCGTGGTGCACTTGACGTGCGGGCAAAAACAATCAACGAGGAGATGAAGGTAGCTGCCGTTAAAGCACTCGCCTCGCTGGCGAAGGAGCAGGTGCCCGACTCGGTCAGGAAGGCGTATGGCGGGATTCAATTGGAATTTGGCCGGGAATACATCATTCCCAAACCTTTCGATGCACGGGTCATTACGAGAGTTGCCCCGGCTGTGGCTAAGGCGGCGATTGAGACCGGTGTCGCGAGGAAGAAGATCGAAAATTGGGACAAATATGTCTTTCAGCTCGAAGAACGGATGGGCATCACCCGTGAGATCGTTCGGACTGCCATCATCAAATCTCAGCACAGCGGCAAACGCATCGTATTTCCTGAGGGTGAAGAAGCCAAGATACTTAGGGCTGCCCAGATTATCATAGATGAAGATATTGCCAATCCGGTCCTTCTTGGAAATCATTCCCGCATTGAAAAGAAGGCCTCTGAGCTGAAAATCGATCTGGATAATATTGAGATTATTGATCCATCCGAATTTGACAAACAGAAAGAATACGTCGAAGCGATGTTTGCCTTGCGCCAGCGTAAAGGTATGACCCGGGCCGAGGCCGCCAGGTACATGAAACGGCCGAACTACCTGGGCGTGATGATGGTGCACATGAACGATGCGGATGGTATGGTCTCCGGACTCACCCAGTCTTATTCAAGCACGATCAAACCCTCACTCCAGGTGATCGGAATGGCCGAAGGCAGAAACAGGGTCGCGGGACTCTACCTGGTAATGACCAAACGTGAGACCTACTTTTTTGCGGACACGACGGTCAACGTAGATCCCAGTGCCGACGAGCTCGCAGAAATTGCCGTGATGACTGCCGAAGTCGTGAAACGCTTCAATCTGGAACCCCGTATTGCAATGCTCTCATTCAGCAACTTTGGAGACACCCGGCTGCCGCAATCGTCTAAAGTTCAGGAGGCGGTCAAAATCGCCCATAAACTTGATCCTGATTTAATTATTGATGGTGAGGTCCAGGCTGACGTCGCTCTTTCGCCAGACATGCTTGAAGAGGTTTATCCCTTTTCATCCCTTAAAAATGGCGTAAACACACTCATCTTTCCGGATCTTAACTCCGGGAATATCGCCTATAAGCTGATGAAGAAAATTGGCGATGCCTCTCTGCTCGGGCCCATCCTTATGGGAATGAAAAAACCGGTTCATGTGCTTCAGCAAGGCTGCGATGTAGATGCAATCGTCAACATGGCTGCGGTATGTGCCGTCGAGGCCATCGACCGGGAGAAAAACGGGAAGCCAGTGTAGATGCCATTGACATTTTTTTAATCTGATATGCGATGAACCGATGGACCGATTTTTGATCTGCGATTTTTAATCTATAGCCACACTTCTCAAATCGGCCTTTCGGTCCATCGATCTATCGCAGATCCCTTGGATTGCATGGTCCCCTGCCTTGTCACGCGCAGTGTTAGTCACTTGGATTTCCATAAAGGAAACTGCCTGCGCAAAGTCTAACACGTGGGGAAGGCAACGGGTACAGCGGGTCGAAGCCCACGCTGCGAGGAACAGATCCCAAACATAAAAGTCATCCTGAGGTCCTGCCCGGAACCTGTCAATCAGGAAATGCTCGCCCAGGCCGAAGGATCTCGTTCGCATCCGGAAACGATGGCCTCAGATGAACAGGCCATTTAGGGGATCACCAGCACCTTCGCCTGACGAATCGTTGCTGGTGTGTAGAAAGTGGCCAGTTCGGATGGAACGGCTGTCTGATTGTATGAATGTCCAAAATACTCCATTGAAAAATGAAAGCGCATCAATCTCGACAGCCGCGGCCATTGCCAATGATGCCACACGTCAGGTGATGAGGCGCGGGGACACCCACCTTGATCCTCCCTCAAGGGAGGAAATCACTCTCCTTGTCCCCTTGAGGGGACTTATAGGGGGTGTCCGCACGGGGTTTCATTATAATGCCGGACGCTAGACGATGAGATGCGCCGGAACACCCACCTTAATCCTCCCTCAAGGGAGGAGATCAGATAGCATGCCCCGGTTACTTAATTACATTTACCTTCAGTTAAAAATAAATCCTGAACACCATGAATTATCGGGAAATAATACAAGCAGCCAAAGCCATATCATCCAGATAGAAATGCTACAGATCCAAAATCTGAATTAAATTGTTTAGCACATTCATAACCAGAGATTTTTAAACATTACAACAAATTTGACGGATCTGCTCACTTTGATAACTCACTTGCACTCCTTTTTCCGGAACGAAGAGTTTCATTTTTTGTTAATTCAACTGTCTGTCAGATAGAAATTTGATCCTTAAAACGGAATATTATTATATGAACTATAGAAAACTTGGAAACAGTGGATTGATTGTGAGTGAAGTGGGCCTGGGGACCATGCAATTTGGCAAGGCCATGCAGATGGGAGGCCTGGACCAAAAAGCGACTACCGCAATGGTGAAATTCGCGATGGATCATGGCATCAACTACATCGATACTGCTGACGTATACAGCCTGGGAGAAAGCGAAATACTCCTTGGAAATGCATTGAAGGGGAATCGTGATGAGATCGTGCTGTCTACTAAGTTTCGACTGCCGATGGATGACAACATCAACCATAGTGGCGCCACGCGTGTGAATATCATGCGTGAGGTGGAAGCCAGTCTTCATCGTCTGCAAACCGATTATATCGATCTCTACCAGGTTCACAGCTGGGACCCGTACACTCCACTTGAGGAAACGGTACGAGCCTTTGACGATCTGGTTCGTCAGGGTAAGGTCCGATACATTGGACTCAGTAACTACATGTCCTGGCAGGCGGCCACGGCGCTTGGTATGCAGGAACGGCTGGGACTCGAGAAGTATATTACCGCACAGATGTATTACAGTCTGGTTGGTCGTGGTCTGGAGCACGAGTTTATGTCTTTTGCGAAGTATCATAACATCGGCATTATTGTATGGAGCCCACTCGCGGGAGGTTTTCTGTCCGGGAAATATGACCGCGGTAATCCGCCGCCCAAAGGAAGCCGTTTTGCCGAGGCGGGGCAATTTGTACCGTTCGATACTGACAAGGGATTCGAAATTGTGGAAACATTGAAGAAAGTGGCTTCGCGTCATGGCGTTAGTCCGGCAAGAACTGCACTGTCATGGACATTGTCCCGGGAAAAAATTAGCAGCGTGCTGATTGCTGCACGTAGTCATGATCATCTTGAAGATAACATCAAAGCGGTCGACTTGAAGCTGACACCTGAAGACATCGATGAACTTGACAAGGTCTCCGATCCGGGTATCCCCTATCCCCGCTGGATGGTGATACAACAGAGCCTGGCCGAGGATCCACGTGCAAAAACGTTGGAGCCGGAGTTGTTCAAAGATGGCGGCCCCTGGGAAGATCTTCGCTTCAAGAAAATGCCGCTCGAAGAGTAAAGTCACTGCACCATATTGACTGGAGGGTATTCATATACGATGGAAATCATGATGATTTCCATCGCTGGTATTATCTTTGTCTTCAGGTGACTTGTAACCGGACCTCCACAAGGTCCGGAAGTAGTAGCTGAGAACCAGGAACAATCCGCCGAAGCCAAGAAAAAGCAATACACGCCAGATGGTTTCGAGTTGCGCAAGATCCACGAGGAACAGCTTGCCAACGACGATAAACAGGGTAACCATTGCCGTCCCACGCATCCAGCCATCATTCAGACGAAGCGCGAGGATAAGCAGGATGACCGAATAAATTCCCCACGCGATCGTCACATACCCCTGCCCGTGCGGGATGGACGATAACTCCCGCAGAAACCAACCAAGAATGGCTATATGTATGAAAAGGAAATAAACCTTCTTCTCATCACCTGACAAGTAAAAGATGGTGACTATAGATCCAATGCCGATAACCCATAGATCAGTAACGGCCTGCACATTCAGAATAAATCTTCCTTCAACCGGTCCGGCAAACAGCCTCTCGACAAGCCAGAATCCTACAATACCGAACAGGATATGGGCCGCGAGGGTTATCCATTTGTCTGACAAACGATTTGCCAGTATATGTATGGCTCCTGCCTCCACGGCCAGGGTAAACAGGAGGAGATCACCGTGAAGCAGTAAATAAAATGAGTATGTCAGGAAAACGACGGCCACGAGGGCATGAGTATAGGACAGATTCCTGATGAAACTCCTCCGGGATAATCCCAATGAGATGAGACCATAACCGATTGCTGCGATCATGGCAACCCATCCCCAGGTGTGTTCGGAGAGCGACCAAACCTGCATTGACATCACCAAAACGATGATCGGTGTTGACACTGTCAATATATGCATGTAGCGGTGCCGGGATATATCATCTCCTGCGGCATCAATTTTGTCATCGGGATAGGGACCATTCCATTTTATCAGATTTTTGTTCCATATGGATTCGCGTACAAGGGGCAAAACCCAAAAAGACAGCCAACAAAAAAGGAGCCCCAACTGAAGAGACCACTGATCCGATGGTTCGGTGGAGTGGGCATTAGTCAGAGCCGCAATGAACACCAGCCAGCCGCCGATAACGGTTGTTAGTAAGAGGGAACGCCATCCCATAAAAAAGAAGATGGCAACGGCTCCTGCAATCACAAGACAGGTGTATCCGACCAGTCCCGGCAGGTTTCCTGATCCCGTATATAGTAAAAACGGCGTCCCCAGTCCGCCAATAACTCCAATGAGTGCAAGCACCACTCCTTCCTGTCTCAGGGAAAAAACAAATGAAAGCACCGTTACAAATACCATGAACAAAAAAGCAACGGGATGAGAAATGAGGTGAAGTAATTGAAACGCTGCAAAACCCGTGATATAAAAGGTAGCGATCCCGCCCCCAATCAGTACTTGTCGGAACTGCCTGCGTTCATCCGGAATACGAAGACCGGCAACGACCAGGCCAATCCCCAGAAGGATACCAAACGCGACTCGAACCGCCGGTGTCAGCCATCCCTGGTCGATGGAGTACTTGAACAAGAAGGCGACTCCGAACAAAAGAAGCGCGATTCCTACCTTATTGAGCCAGAACTCACCACTACGCACGCTTTCCGGAAGTCCAAAAGACCACTCTTTTTTCGAAGCTGAAGAGGATGATGATTTAACCTGTGCAACAGGGTATCCGGTGGGTTTTTCGCCGGATACCTTTGTTAAGCTATCTTTCCCACTCTTTTCTCTTTGTCCGGATTCTTCCCCCTGCTTCTTGACTGTTTTCTGAAGTTCGGCTACGATGGCCTCAAGGCGCTCGATTCGTTCCTGTAAAGATCTCTCATTCGTTTCATCCATTTTCGGTATCTCTCGTTTCCATTTTCAAACATCCCCACGAAATCATAAGGATCACAGGACATCAAACTATCCTCAAAAAGTGGGATAAACTTAGATTTGATAAGTTGATATTAACGGGAAAACCTGAAAAATACCATAATCATCGATCAAGTCTGCGGAGGAATTGTCAAACAGGTTCATGAATCGGTTTGTTAGCCAGGCCAAATCTTCTCCTGACATCATTAGAATATGCGCCAGTTAATCTCCATGTCCGGAGAAGTGACCTTGTCCTCGTCGATTATTTTCTGACCTTCCGTCCAATCGGCATAGACCTGCCACAGCTTGATTTTACCGCCCGTTACCACGGCCTTCCACGCAGCAGGCATTTCAATTTATTTGGCCACACATCCTTGGTTAGATTCGCCATTGTTCAATTAGTAAGACCTCCATCTAGTGCCGGTGACCAATTTGCAAAGAACAGACACGCGACCTCCGAAATCTCCTTTATGGCTTTTATATTTTAACCAACCTGAACAGCAGACCGTGCCCGAATGAATCTCAGGATTCCAGGATTGGGATTTCGCATTTCCTCTCTTAGAATGTTGATTAAACCATCAGCGCCATGATATACTCATTGATATATTCCCCATTTATCTTGATTGCTTTTTGTTTTTCCCCTTCTATGACAAATCCATACTTCTCATATAAATGAATGGCCCTTTTATTTGTCTTGAATACGTACAGCTCAATTCTTTTCACAATGCTTGTTCCCTTTGCCCATTCGATCGCGTATTCCATCAGCATGGATCCAATCCCTTTGTCCCTGTATTTTTGATCCACAGACATCCCCAAAACGACACTATGTCTTACTTTTGCCCGGCGGCTTCCGTTGCATAAAAGCTGCCCGACAATTTTCCCATCGTCTGCTGCAACAATAAAAATGGAATTGGGGGATATCCAGCAGTTTTCAAGAAATCTCATCTCCTCCCCGACAGTAAGCGTAAACTCACCCTTTGACAGTTCTAAAAACGACTCCGGTTCCTCCAGCAGTGCGTTAACATACGCTATCATCTTTGCGGCATCCTCGGGACGAGCTTCCCTGATTATTATCGACATATCTTTGTCAAATTGGGTTCATCATTTCTAACGTATTATATATTATGAACACATAATACTAACGCGGATAACGAACACAAAACAATAGTGATTCACCGGGAATGATGCCACCTCTTTCCGGCAAATCTGCTTGTTATTATGAGATCCGACATAACTTATCTAACATGTTTATTTCATTTTAAAAAAATATCTGTCCTTACAAAAGGGGCATCATGCTAATCAAGGAAACGTCTGATAATCGGCTCCTAATGCGAAATCACTCTACTCTATTACGTTAGTAATTAATCAAAAAGAAACCCATCATATCATGCGTTAAAACCAACAAAATGCAGAATTGTATCAAACGTCTGTGCACGTGACATCCGTTTATTTAGTTACTAACGGCCAATAAATACAGACTCGTTAATTTGTTCTTTCCCTCCACCTTGCATAGATCTGCGGGAGAAAGAGATCCTCGTGGCGGATAAGATACTTGAGCATTGAAACCCGGTCGGTGCCCTCAAACCAGCCGGGAATATCCGCCGGAGACAGATCCCTTGCTGCCGGCAGCCATTCATACAGGTATCCTTTTGCAGCAAGTATATAAACCGGTTTCCCCATATTAGCAATCTGGCTGCCATCGAAGGTCATGTCAATACGCTCCGGCGGGAGAATGATAGCATACAATGAGTCGCTTTTAGCGACTGCCGCTTGTGTGTTTCGCTGATGTGCCGTGGAGGTAGCTGATAACATTTTCAACGGATGCATGGTCAGGGGCTCTTCCTTCGAGCAGTCGACAGACAAGGCGTCGATATGCCACACATCGGTCATGGATGAAAGCCGCAGGGTAAGCGGACTCCGGAAGCGATCCAGGTTTATAAGACGGATGGCCCGGCTAAACGTGACCACATCGGCCTGTGGTACCAGAGATCCAACTTTTATCCAGCCACTGTCTGTCTCTGCTTCAATCAGCAGGCTGGTCCTCCGGATTCCATAAAGGACAAGTTCCTTCAGTTCCGGATCCTGTTCGAGTGCACGGTAGAAGAGCAGTGTTTGATCGCCTAAAATGGACCCGGTGGACCGGTACACTTCCGTAACAAGATCACTGTTTATGGCGTTGATGATTACTGTGGCTTCTG
>DATFNI010000443.1:0-4441 GCA_035266485.1 Balneolales bacterium | reverse complement strand
GAAGACCTGACGATCTTCCGGAATATCATCCAGCATTGTGGTCTGCAAATGCCGGCGGAAATACCTGCTCAACTAACCAATGAAATCGCTTTTGGTGGCATCGTTCTTGGCGATACGGTTAATGCCCGTATTCAGGAAAACCGGGTTGAGGATAATGGCAAAGTGACAGGAAAGCCCGTTTGCGGTGTGTATCTCCGCTATGGAGAGCAAATAGAAATTTCAGGCAATACGATTATCCGCAATGGATTGCCATTGGTCACCAGAGATCAAACCGTGCAACGCGGTGTGCGTGCAGGGATCATGATCCGGATGGGATTCAAAACTGCAGATCTCAAAAACGTGCTAACATCTACCGTTCCTTCCTTTGATGGGGTGCCAGCCATAAGCATCCACGATAATGTAGTGGAGCAACCGTTGGGCCATGCATTATACGGCACGGCATTCGGTCCGGTGTCAGTGGTCAATAATCAATTCACGTCACTGGGTGCCGATCGTACCAATCCTCAGTCCACATTAGCATCAACGGTCTTTCTTTTTGATCTTGGTGTGTCCAAAGATTTTGTCGTAACAATGATCAAGTCGATGGCGAACAAATCGCCTGCCGCCAACCAGCAATACCTGAATGATCCGGCTGCCCGGCAATTGGTCACCGGATTACAATATCTTCCCAGCGGTAAACTGATCTTTTCAGATAATCAGGTAACGCTGGATATGCGATCCCCCGCGATTAATTTGAGTGTCAGTTCTATCTTGGTATTGTCGCTCGACGATATTGCTTTCAATAATAACCAATCGGAGTGCGCAGGTTACCTGTCGTTGGTTGCCAACGATATCAGCTTCGATCTTGTCATATTGAACAGCTTGATCATTGGCGCTTCTGTTCGCACCAACGACAATCGATTTATGGAGGGTGTCACTTTAGCATTGTACTCCCTTTTATCATACGGATTAATGAATACTGCTTTGGGCAACCAGTCTACCCATTGCCTGCTAACCCTGGGAACCCTGCGTTCTGTAGCGGACAACCTGGTACTCAATAGTGCCCTTTGCAACGATAAACAGTTGCAATACGCAAAAGCGCTGTCTGTACCGATGGGATAGTCATTTTACTTCAAATGGAAAGATCATGAAAAATACAAAGCTCGATGATGCGGAAGCAGTGAAGCAGGTGGTAGGTTCCTTTTCCGAACTCGACAACCAGCGGGTCGTGGAGTTGAAGCAACTGAATGACACGCAGCAACTGCGCGGTATGATGATGGAAAAAGAGTCAAAACGGCTCGCTGCCAAATACGGAGAAGATCATCCGAGAGTGCTGCAGCTGCAAAGGAAGACGGCGGTGTTGCCTGCTGTACAACAGGGGATCGACGGCCAGGTTTCACTGGCATCGATGCCATCGGATCCCTTGCCGCTGAATGGCTGGCGGATACGGGGGCGCGCACTTGATCAGGATGGAAAAACCATTGAAGGGATTACCGTTTATTTCGCAGACGAGAAACATCAGTGGATCAGAGAACTTGGAAACTCCTGCTCCGATAAAAACGGGGCCTATATCTTAACGCTTGATGAAAAAATGGTAAAGCAAGTAGGCGATCGTTCCGTATTTCTGGCAGCCTCCGACAAATTGCAGAGTGAAGTGTATTACAATAAAGAGGCATATCATCCAAAAAACGGAGTGGAAGAATTCAAGGATATCGGGATCGGCGGCGAATACTGTGTAGACCCGCCAACAAAGCCTGTGACGCCACCAAAGCCAACCAATCCTGTCGATACCAAGCCGACTCCGGATAAAGGAACTACTGAAGGGAATGCGACAAAAGGAAAGCAGCCGGAGGTAACCGGCAATAAGGAGAATAAAACCTGGACCGTAAAGGGAACGGTTAGGCGCAAGACAAAAAGAGCCTCGGCCTCATTCCCGGGTGTAACGGTCAGGATAACAGACCGGGGGAAGAAATTTGCAAAATTGTTGGGAGAAAAGGTCGCCGACCGCAAAGGCGCCTTTGAGTTTGTCTACGAGTTGAAAAATTTAACGGAACTCGTCAAAGCCGATCCACCTCTGTTTGTGATGGTCTTTGATCCAAGCGGCAAGCAGTTATACACTTCTCAGGATCCCATTCACTGCAAGGCTGGAAATGTTGAGGAGTTGAAGATAGTCATATAAAAATTAAATGGGCATACCACTCCGATTCGGCAAGTTCATTAGGCAGGATGGTCTGATGCTTTTTCAACTAAAAAGGAGAGAAGACAGGGTAGGTGCATTTGAAATTAACGGGGGCACTATATCATAAATGATATAGAATGAACATGCTAATAAAGCAACAAATTGGAAAGGTATCTCATCCCGGCAAAATCCGGCGGGAAAAAATGGAGAAAGATTCCCGGATCGAGGAAAACCGGGGAATAGAACATCCACCTTCGGTTCATAGTATGATTGGCAGGGGGCGAACAAATAGTGCATATTCCGGTGAGCAATCGCCGGTTTTCTTTTCAAGGATCCCCATACAAGCCAAGCTATCTATCGGCCAACCCAATGACAAATACGAACAGGAAGCGGACAGTATAGCCGAGCAGGTGATGCGTATGCCTGAGCCTCAATTACAGCGTGATTGCGCCTGTGGGGGAGGCTGCCCTGTGTGCCAGGCGAAATCGAACTTAGATAACTTGCAGTACAATGAAACCAGCGTCGGCGAAGGTAATACACCGCTTTTTATTAGGAATGTTTTGAAATCAGGTGGCGCCCCTCTAGATTACACATCCCGCAACTTCTTTGAACCCCGATTTAATGCAGACCTTAACCGCGTCCGCATTTTTACTGGCTCCGCAGCCGAGCAATCAGCGCGGTCAATGAATGCCCGAGCCTACACGTTTGGCGGTAACATCGTTTTCGCAAAAGGCGAATACAAACCGTACAGTGAAACGGGCAAGGCGTTAATCGCCCATGAACTTGTACATGTGAGGCAGTCGGGAGGCCGGATCTATCGCCGCATTAGTCCCGAAGATGTTAGCGGTGAGATGGTCGGGCAGATGATGACTGTCACGAACAATTTCAATACGGGCACTTTTACCGTAAATGCAGGTGATACCGTTGTGATACTTTCATGGTCCAACACAGCAGTGACAGCACACGTGCAGCTTCCAATCCCATACGTAAATGCTCTGATACCGTTTGATATCCCTAAAACACACTTACGCCCTGCCCATGGTACTTCCACACTACATCGTTATAGTAGCGGTATTAGCAGTACGGTTTCTGCAATCCAAAGAGGGGAAGCCAGGATCGTGGCAGAACGGGCCAGGCGTGGAGGCCCACGTCCGGGTGAAATTCCACGCCTAGAAAGACTGCAGCACAACCGGGAAAGGCTTCTTAACCGTCGTTTGATACAGGAAACGATGTACAATCGCTTTGACACCAGTATTGAGAATTGGGTGAACTACTACAACACTCAATACTCGGCAAGACGCTTTGGCAACCTGGATGCCAATCTCGTAAAGGCTATGCTTTTCCAGGAATCTGAGTTGGGAACTTCGGGGCAATTCATGAGTGTATCTCCCCCTAATCGTGAGATGGGTATTCACAATCTAGGCCAGGTTATCGACTCTTCGGCTTCAGCACTGCTCATAATGATGCGCGAAATGGAGCCCGCCTTGATAACAACTTATCATCTTGAGCACATAACAAGGGACACGGCACATCGGCCTGCCGGAACGAATGCGGAGGAGTTTATGTGGGCCTATGTGGCACCCGGCGAAACACAAGGTTTTCAGGATGCAGTAAACGATTTCTACCACACAGCAAGCGGTATGCGTGATACCAGTTATGATTTCTGGATTCGCACTGCCGTCCGTTGGCTCTTCGAGAAACGTGGACATGTTAGCTCCTGGGCCGAGGCTATCCGGGCTTATAATGGCAGTGGTGCAAGAGCTAGGCACTACCGCGATGCAATAACACATAGGAGTCGCGGCGCGGCTGCGGCCAGTCGCTCAGGCACAGAATATGTTCCAACCAGGTAATGTTCTAATCGTACTCCCCAGGTTGGATTCTTTGCGCTTCATTCAGCAGGTCGGACATGGTCCTCCGCTGTCAAGTCATTGGGAGCATCACAGATGCCATCATGTCATGATCGCAAACTAATAGTTCATATACCGGTAAGCGGTCGCCGGTTTTCTTTTCAAGAATCCCCATACAAGCCAAGCTGGCTATCGGGCAACCCAACGATAAGTACGAAGAAGAAGCGGATCGGGTGGCCGAACAGGTAATGCGGATGCCCGAAACCGAGATAGGTGACATTTCATCCGGCGGCAATAAGATCCAACGGAAATGTGCAGAATGTGAAAGGGGCGGTACCCCGTGCCCATCCTGTGTGGAAGAGGAAGAAAAAAAACACGGATGAAGCCGCTGGCTTCACAAATCACACCTTTTGTCCGGTGATATCCAACCCGGATG
>DATFNI010000442.1:0-5693 GCA_035266485.1 Balneolales bacterium | reverse complement strand
GGAAAAGAAAAGGAAGTTACTTGAAACGATCACCCGTGAGGGGATTTACAAGGCCGTGGAAAAAATTATAGCCGAAGACGGGATTGAAGGACTTACCATGAATCGCCTGGCTGAACAAGCCGGCATTGCCAAAGGCACAATTTATCTGTACTTCAAGGATAAAAAGGAGCTGATTCAATCGGCCATGGATTACAGTCTTTCTCCTTTAAAGGATGGAGTGATCCAAATTCTGGACAGCAATAAAGAGCCGGAAGTGATCCTGAAAGAATATACCCTGTTCATCGTCGCCTTTTTCAAGAAGAACCTGTCCCGGTTTCGGGTCATGCAATACCGCTTGAATCAGCAGGACGGGGTCAAACCCCATTTCAATACAAAAGGGAAGGAACACTTTCAATTGTCCGTCCAGAAAGTGGCAGAGGTTATCGATCGTGGAATTACTGAACATAAATTCCGCAAGATTAACAGCCAAACTTTCGCACATATGTACATCAAATCAAATATTGCCATCGTTACCAGGTACTTATGTATTGACGAGGGAAAAGCTTCAGATATTGATGCTGATGCAGAATTACTTATCGATGTTTTTTTGAATGGGATTAAAAATCATTAACTATCTTATGCATCGTAAATCACTAATATTACTATTATTGTCCGTATCGGTGGGCTTGAGTGGTTGTATCACATCCAAGTCCATTTCAAATGACATTAATGATACGGAGACCCAGGCATATCACGACTGGAAAAGACAGCAGGCTGTTGCCGACACATTACCCGCTGGCCAACAGGTAAATCCAGATAGCTACCATGTAAAACAAGATCAGCAACCGGTAGTAAAGGGCAAACTGGCACTCATGGATGCTATTAAGCTGGCATTACAGTATAACAGGGACATACAAACCGCCGTAGAGAACACATCGTATGCTCACGGTCGAATACTTCAGGCATATGGTGGTGTTGTTCCAACAGCAACGCTCAACGGCACCTACAACCGTATTGATAAGGTTGCCAAAATTGATATCGGCGGCAATACCCTGACCGCGGGCAGTCTGAATAACTATACGTTCAATCTGCATATCGAGCAACCGATATTCAACGGCTCTGCTGCTGCCGGGCTTCGTGCTGCAAAGCTGTATAATGCGCTGACAGATAAACAGGTTGATAACACGACACAGAGTGTTGTGTATGGCGTCGAGCAAAGTTATTACCAACTATTGCTCCTGCAAAAGACCTACCAGGTCAATAAACAATACCTGCAAGTCAGTCAGGCTAGCCTGGAAGATGTGCAGAACAAAGCCAAGTTTGGCACGGCAACGCATTTTAATGTACTTCGTGCCAAAGTTGACGTTGCCAATGCTCAGACCCAGATGATTACATCCCAAAACGACCTGGAGCAGGCCCAGGCCGCTTTCTTCAGGTTGCTTGGAGTCTCCCAAAACAGTGAGATCACCCTCGAGGATTCGTTGAATTATAAGCCGATGAACGTCAACGAAAATGAAGAGGTGAACACTGCTCTGCACAACAACCCGCAGTTGGCAAGCAGCCTGCTTACGGTACGATTAAACGAACAAAATGTACTGGCAAGCTACTCAAGATATTTCCCGACTGTGAGTGCCTTTCTGAATCAAAATTACCAATATCCAAATCCGCACGGCTCCTTCTTCAATCCCGGCAACTATCTGAAGTATGGGTATGCCTGGAATGCCGGGATAACGCTGAAATGGAGTATTTTTGACCTTTCCCGTGAAGGAACAGTTGTACAAGACAAGTCGGAATTAAGACAACAAAAAATCAGTTATCTCGATACCAGGGAGCAAGTCTTGTATAACGTCCGCAGTGCCATCCTTGCTCTTAAAAATGCTGAAAGAGCCGTCGATGCACAGAAGCTCACCGTTCAACAGGCTCAGGAGGGTTTGAGGCTTGCCCAGGCCGGTTTACAAAACGGAACACTTGATCAGGTATCTGTTCTGGATTCCCGCCAGGCACTTCGACAGGCAGAACTGTCGTACTACTCAAGTATCTACAATCATAAGGTTGCCCGTTTGCAACTGATGAAAGCAACAGGTCAAATGAAGGTCCAAAAAGGATCATCCAAGGATTCCGATAGTATGGAACCGTAACAAAGATTTTGAAGATCTCTAACGATTATAACTAGTTATGTGGATATCAGACACCGCTATAAAACGACCAGTAACCACCATCATCCTGATGGGTGCTCTCTTGATATTCGGTTATCTGGCGTTCTCACGTATGGGAATCGATCAGTTCCCGGAAGTTGACTTCCCGGTAATTACCGTCACGACCTCTTATCCCGGGGCCAGCCCGGAAGTTATGGACCAGGACGTTACCAACAACCTGGAAGAGCAGATTAATACCATCGCTGGTATTAAGGACATTTCATCACAAAGCTATGATGGACTTTCGATTATAGCTGTCCAGTTTGTCCTTTCAAAGGACGCCAATATTGCCTCGGAAGAAGTCCGGGCCAAAGTAGACCTGGCGAAACAAAATCTGCCTACAGATATTCAGCCACCTATCGTTCAAAAACTGGACGTTAATTCCAGTCCGATTGTCTGGATCTCTGTGTCAGGCAACGTACCTTATTTACAGCTATCCCAATATGCAGACAAGACGCTAAAGCAGCAGCTGCAAACCGTCAGTGGCGTTGGAAATATCGAGGTGGCCGGATTACGGGAACGCGAGATCCGTGTTTGGGTTAAACCCAAGAAGCTTTACGCACGCGGACTCACAGCCACAGACGTCATTAATGCCATTAGAACCAATCACTTACAGTTACCTGGCGGACGTATCGAGCAGCCCAATAAAGAATATTCTATCAAGGTCCAGGGAGAATATTTGACTCCTCAGGGACTGGAGAATCTCGTCGTCAAAAGTGTAAACGGGAAAACGGTATATCTTAAAGATGTAGCCAAGGTGGAATCTGGCACCGAAGATTATCGGACGATCGCACACTTTGACGGGGTACCGACTATTGGTTTAGGGGTACGCAAGCAGACCGGTTCCAATACCGTAGCCGTAGCAGAAGCCGTGAAGGCAAAGCTTAAGCTGTTGGCCGGAAATGCCCCAAAGGGAATAAATGTCAAGATCGCCAGTGATAACTCCAAGTTTATACTTGGTTCTATCGATGGCGCCGAGTTTGATATCATACTCGGTGTCATCCTGACGGCACTGATCATGTTCTTCTTCCTTCGCAACCTGCGGATTACGCTTATCAGTGTGGTCTCTATCCCGGTTTCATTGATCGGTGGGTTTATTATCATGAATGCTCTGGATTTCACCATCAACACACTGACGATGCTTGCCCTGTCTCTGGCTGTCGGACTTGTGATTGACGATACCATTGTGGTGTTGGAAAATATATTCAGGCACGTTGAGGAAGGTGTAGACAGCATGGAGGCTGCCCATATTGGGACCAGTGAGGTGGGATTTGCCGTGCTTGCAGCAACATCAACCGTTGTTGCAGTATTCCTTCCTGTTGCATTCATGAAAGGAATTATTGGGCGTTTCTTCTTCCAGTTCGGTATGGCTGTGGCGGTTACGGTAACCATTTCATTGTTCGTGTCCTTTACCCTTACACCATTCCTGTGCTCGCGGTTGCTAAAACACGAGAAAAAGCACAGCAAGTTTTATGTGACGACCGAGCGCTTTTTCAAATGGCTTGAAGATACCTACATCAAAACACTCAGATGGGGAACCAATCACCGCTGGAGTGTCATTGGCATTGCCTTGGTCGCTTTTATCGGAGGTATGTCGCTTCTTCCCTTCATTGGAACCGAGTTTATTCCGAAGTCGGACCAGTCGCAATTTCAGGTCAGTTTTGAGATGCCAACCGGTACTGCCATTGACGCCATGAATAAAAGGCTCTACAGTCTTGAGAGTGACTTATTCAAATATCCACAAGTTGAAAGTGTGTTTTCTTCGGTGGGTAGTGGTGCGAGCCAGGAAGTAAACAAGGGAAGCCTTGTCATAAATCTTGTTCCCACAGGCGACCGGAGGCTTAGTCAACAGGGTGTTATGGATAAGGTGAGGAATGAGCTTACCAAGAAATATCCAAACATGATTGTTGCCGTTGAACCGGTATCAAACGTCGGTGGAGGCGGGCGAAGAGCTGACGTCCAATACATCATTCAGGGTCCCAGCCTCCAGAAACTGAATGAAATCAGTCAGCATGTCATCAGTGATTTGAAAAAGGACAATAGATTTGTCGACCTGGATACCGACCTGAGGTTGAATAAACCGGATATCAACGTAGATATCGATCGTGATCTGGCATACAATTTGGGTGTAAATGTCCAGAGCATTTCAAGTGAAATCTATGCCCTTTTCGGTGGTAACGATGTCGCCAAATATACCCATAACGGATACCGTTATAAGATACGGGTGAAGGCACGGGGTGACTTCCGGGATAATCCCCAAAATATCGACGACATCGAAGCCCGAAGCAACAGCGGCAAGTTGATCAAAGCGGCCAATCTCATCACTTATAAAGTTGGTGAAGGACCGAGTTCCGTGAACAGATACGACCGGATTCATGCTGTAAATCTCTATGCCAATGTGACCAATGGTCTTAAAGCCGGCCAGGCTCTGCAAATAGTTGGAAAGGAAGTACATAAATATTTGCCTAAAAATGGAGAATACACGACTTCACTGGGTGGATCAAGTCAAAACCAGCAAGAGTCGTTCGGCTATATGTTGCAGGCTCTTGAGATATCTATCCTGGTAATATACATGGTGCTTGCCATCCAGTTTGAGTCATTCATCCACCCGTTTACAATCATGATCTCCCTGCCATTGACAATGATCGGAGTGTTCGGCGGCCTTTTCATTTCGGGTACAACGCTTAACATTTTCTCATTCATCGGTGTTATCATGTTAGTCGGACTCGTCGTCAAGAACGCTATCCTGCTGGTCGACGTGGCCAATCACCAGCGAACGCAGGGAAAAGACAAGGTGGAGGCGATGATCATTGCAGGTCGTCTGCGTCTGCGACCGATTCTTATGACAGCATTTGCCGTGATTTTTGCCCTTATCCCGGTAGCCCTGGCGCTGAGTGAGGGTGGCGAATCACGACAACCATTGGGAGTTGCTGTTGTTGGGGGGATGATAACCTCAACATTTCTGACGCTTTTGGTCATTCCGGTCATCTATCTGATGCTCGACGACGTCTCCGAATGGTTCAGAGGTCTGTTTAAAAAAAATAAAAAAGAACGCGCTTAATCATTAATCATTAATCCAATGAACAAGCCAATAATTATTTCAAAGTGGATCAAAAGAGGATTTATCCCGATAGCACTTGCTGCCACACTTGTTTTGGGTGGGTGTAGTTCAAAGAAATCGGGAAACGCCTCTACCGAAGCAAGCCGATCCTCATTTCGACCAGATACCGCCACAGTAGAAACAGCTGAGGTACAGCCTCACGATTTTAATGAAAACATACAATCGACCGGAACCCTGGTTGCCAAGCATCATGCTCAGCTTCGTTCTTTGGTCGCCGGCAAAGTTATGGCTGTAAATGTCGACATAGGCGACTATGTCAAAAAAGGTGCTGTACTTGCTCAAATCCGTCAGGTAGATTACAAGCTGGCTCTGGAGCAGGCAAGCGCAAATATGAGCAGAGCCAAGGCTCAATACGACAATGCGAAGCAGGATTATGATCGTATTCAGAACCTTTACAA
>DATFNI010000441.1:0-7922 GCA_035266485.1 Balneolales bacterium | reverse complement strand
TAAAATGAATATCAAAAAAATAACTCACTATGAGTGTTCTTCGGCCGCTTTTTCTGGGTGATCGTCTGATGGGAAGTAGTGGCGGTAAATAAGTCTGCCTACGGCGCCAACAATAAGCAGAACCAACAACACGAACAAATAGGTCTGTATGTTCTTAACAACGCCCAGGTATTGGCTGGCCTGTGTGTAAAGAATCCGGATAAGAGCCATCCATCCGCCGACCCATAATATGGCGCCGAGGACATTATAGATGACAAACTTGTGCCAGGGAAGCCGGCTCATTCCGGCAAGCAATCCATTGACCTGGCGTAATCCATCAATAAAACGGGCCGGAATGATGATGGATGCCCCGTGTCTGGAAAAAAAATCGTCCAGATGATGGAGACGTTCCTGGTCGAGGAAGATATAATGCCCGTATTTTGTCAGGAACTTCCGTCCACCTTTCAGACCAATGAAATATCCCAGGTTGTCACCCAGGATGGCTGCAAGAACGGCTATCACAAAAATATCGATAGTGTGCATTTTACCAGCGGCAGCCATATAAGAAGAGGCCAGCAACATCGTCTCACCCGGCAGAGGTAGTCCGAAATCTTCCAGGAAGATGACAAAAAACAACGCCCAGTAGCCGTATGTTTGCAGGTAATACTGCAAATGGGTCCAGAATGTGGTACTGTCGGCAGCCGTATTGTTGCCGACAGCCATAGTCGTGCCAACAACTGCGAATACCAGTAATATCAGCACGATCGCGAAGCGATGCCGGTTTGTAAAATCAGATAACCTGGATTTGCAGAACATACAGAGGATGCAGAAATTAATTCCTTATATATGGGAAGGTTAGTATACGGCTTGAAAGGGAAGTTTAAAACGGTTGGATGATATTATCCGTATCACTTGGTGCGAGCCGATTACATAACGTAGATTACAGGGTAGTACATATTATTTACGGGATATATTTTAGGGTGACACTATGCTGTCACCACAGTCTTTTAAGTTAAACATATGATGAAAATAAAAGGATAATACCTTCATGGATATTTTATTACTCATAATAGGATTGATTCTTGGGGCCGTTGCAGCCTGGCTGATTCGGACTTTCCAGTTGCGCAGTAAAATGGGCATATCAGGAGAGGAAGCCGCGCAACTGCAAAAACAGATTCAGGATTTGGATCTGGAAAAGAGTAAGCTCGGGAGTCAGTTGGATTATATCAAAAAAGAACATGATGAGCTGAAAGAGCAGGCGGATAAGAAGGGAGAAGATTTGAGCTCACTCCGTGAACGGCACGCAGGGCTGACAGCCGATTATCAGAACCTGCAGGAAAAACTGGCGGATCAGAAAAAAGAATTGGAGGAACTGCAGGCGAAGTTTACCGAGTCGTTCCGCAACCTGGCTAATGAGATTCTGGAGGAGAAGAGCAAGAAATTTACAGAGCAGAATAAAACGCAGCTTGATCAACTGTTGCAGCCGCTCAGCAAACAGATCGGCGAGTTCAAAGAAAAAGTTGAGACCACACATCTCGAAGAGGCAAAAGCGCAGGCATCCCTTAAGCAGCAGATCATCGGTCTGAGTGAATTGAATCAGAAGATGACCCAGGAGGCGAATAACCTGGTTAAAGCGCTCAAAGGACAGACAAAAACACAGGGGAACTGGGGTGAAATGATACTGGAGCGGATTCTGGAGAAATCCGGGTTGAGGAGGGACTATGAGTTCGAAGTCCAGAAAAGCATGAAGACCGAAGATGGCCGAAGGCTGCAGCCGGACGTTGTAGTCAAGCTGCCGGACGACAAAAACATTGTCATCGACTCGAAGGTGTCACTGAATGCGTACGAAGCCTTTTCGTCAGATGAGGATGAAGATGAACAAAACAGGGCATTGCAGCGTCATATCCTGTCGATCAAAAATCATGTCAAAGAATTGGGGGATAAGAGCTATGAGAAACTATACGAGATCAACACTCCCGATTTTGTGCTGATGTTTATCCCGATCGAACCGGCTTTCAGCCTGGCGCTTCAGAATGAACCGGGCTTGTTCAATGAGGCCTTTGAGAAGAATATCGTTATTGTCAGCCCCTCGACGCTTCTTGCCACTCTGGCTACGATAAATAATGTATGGAAGCAGGAATACCAGAACCGGAATGCACAGGATATTGCCCGTCAGAGCGCCAACCTGTACGACAAGTTTGTCGGTTTCGTTGATGACCTGCAGAAGATCGGCGAACGCATTCAGCAGACACAGGTGACCTACGATCAGGCTATGAATAAACTTCAGACCGGACGTGGAAACCTGATAGGACGCGTTGAGAAATTAAAGAAGCTGGGCATATCACCCAGTAAACAGCTGCCGGGCAATTTGCTCGACGGTGAAGAAGATGAAGAATAAATGTTACCGGAAAGAGAGACGCCTTTGAGTCGACCGGATGTATTCACCCTGTTAAATAATGAAGATTTTGACAGGGTGAATCTTATCCCGGTTGACCTGGATTGTGTATAAGGGATGCGGTTTATTAATTCCCTCTTTTCAATTCCATATTTTTAATGACCATAGTCAGGTGATGGTTGATGCGCAGACCGGCAATTCCATCGGTATCAGGCAACTTCGATTTTGGGATACTGGTGATTTTTTTCCCATTTGCCCAGAACGATACATCGCTGCTTCCGACGTCAATAGCCAATGTATTTGACTGTACCTGGCTACCCTTTTCCGCCATGATATCCTTGGTGGAAGACCAGCCGACAACTGTTTTTGTTGAGCCTCCGTCACGGGTTTTAATCAGGTATTTTCCATCCCGCCGGGTCAGGAAATAAAGATAATGTTGAGATGCCTTCTGAAGGTTTCTTCCCCCAATAAACAGCCCGTAGGCCTCACCGTGTGGAGAAGCGTTCTTGTCCATCGTAAAGGTGGCTGATATTTGGTAATCACCGTTCAGTATATCAGAATCACGATAAAAGATGGCGTGAGCCCTTCCCGTGTTGAGGTGAATGACCCCGCTGTCATACTTGAAGCTGACATCGGAAAGAGTGCTTGAGGGACTGTCGAATCGTGCCTTCCATCCGTTTGGGAGTGTATTCTGGGCCTGTACAGTGCATACTGCCACAGTCAGCAAAAATGCTGTTATACAGAGTGTATATTTTTTCATACCTGGTCAGAGTTTGGTTATTTGTTACCTACAACACACAAATTGGGCGCAGTTCGTTCCTTCTCACCCGTCATTCCCGATCCCGATCGGGAATTTGTGAAGCGGCCATCGTGATCCCTTGTGATTTGCTTTTTATGGGATGGCCGGTCAGATGTGGGAATGCAAGAATCCAGACGTTGCAAGCCTACGCGTGTCAAGCCCGAAAAGTTTAGGTGCTATCAGGATGTCAGGATTCGACGCAACGGAGACTCCTGCGTTCGCAGGAAGGACGGTGGGGGAGATGCTCTCCGTCAATTCAGGAGATCACCTTCAACTCGCGACCCACTTCGGTGAACGCCTTGACCGCCTGATCGAGGTGTTTCTTCTCATGGACCGCCGAAATCTGCACGCGGATTCGTGCTTTGTCTTTCGGGACAACCGGATAGTAGAATCCGATCACGTAAATACCACGTTCGAGCATTTGTTCAGCCATTGTCTGCGAAAGCCGGGCATCATACAACATGATCGGGACGATCGGGTGCACACCGGGGACGATATCAAATCCGGCTTTGGTCATTTCATCGCGAAAGTAACGCGTGTTCTCTTCCAGTTTATCACGTAAGGCAGTGCTTTGTGACAACAGTTCGAGAGCAGCCAGGTTGGCTCCAACGACCGGAGGAGCCAGTGTGTTGGAAAATAAATAGGGTCGTGACCGTTGACGCAGCATATCGATAAGCTCCTTACGTCCGGATGTAAATCCACCTGAGGCCCCTCCAAGAGCTTTCCCAAAGGTGCCGGTGATTAAATCGACCCGGCCGATGACATTCCGGTGTTCGATAGCGCCGCGGCCTGTCTTTCCCAGAAAACCGGTGCAGTGGCTCTCATCGGTCATAACCAGTGCATCATATTTATCAGCCAGGTCACAAATTTTGTCGAGTTGTGCGACGATGCCATCCATAGAGAAGGTTCCATCGGTAACGATAATTTTGTGGCGTGTATTGGATGCTTCTTTGAGCCTGGCCTCCAGGTCGGCCATGTCATTATTCTTATAGCGGAAGCGCTGTGCCTTGCAAAGCCGGACACCATCGATGATGGAAGCATGGTTGAGTTCATCGGATATGATTGCGTCCTCGGGACCAAACAAGGGCTCAAAAATACCACCATTGGCGTCAAAACAGGCGGCGTAGAGTATCGTGTCTTCGGTACCCAGAAATTCAGAGACTTTGCGTTCCAGCTCCTTGTGAATATCCTGGGTGCCGCAGATGAAGCGGACGGAAGCCATCCCGTAGCCATGGCTATCCAGCGTTTTTTGCGCCGCTTCGATGACCTTTGGATGATCGGCGAGTCCAAGGTAGTTGTTGGCACAGAAATTTATAACTTCGGCTCCATTTTCCAGCGTAATCACGGCTTTTTGCGGGCTGGTGATTATTCTCTCATTTTTGTAGAGCCCCGCCTCTTCGATGTCGTTTAATTCGCGGGTGAGAAATTCTTTAATTGATCCGTACATGTTCTTTTCCTTCGGAATTCATTTAAAATCACAGGTTTTTCGGCAGGAATTTTAATATGATATCAAGCTACTAAAAAATGCGCCGAACCGGAAAGGATTATGCTGTTTGATGGGACCGGATGACCACATAATCTATCCACCACCCGTCATTCCGGGCGTGACCCGGAATCTCCCGGGATAAACGTTTTGCACCGGAGAGAACCCAGCGTTCGCTGGGATGACAGGGAAAAACGAATGCGAAGTGAACGTAAAAAGTGTATCTTTGAGCCCATTGCAAAACGTTTAATGGAATGAGTAAAAAAGAAATTATTCTGGTCACCGGGGCGCTGGGCCAAATAGGTTCGAGCCTTGTTAAAAAGTTGCGCGATATTTATGGTGAGGGGCAGGTCATTGCAACAGATGTACGGCATCCTGATAAAAATGGAAAGTCGGGCGGGATATTTGAGGTTCTGAACGTGCTGAATAAAAAGCGTTTGCAGGAGCTCGTCCATAATCAGGGCGTCACGCAAATTTATCATCTGGCCGCTTTGTTATCGGCAACCGGCGAACAGCATCCCCATGAGGCATGGCACCTCAATATAAATGGGCTGCTTAACGTGCTGGAAGTGGCAAGGGAGCAAAGTCTTACAAGAGTCTATTGGCCTAGCTCCATTGCGGTATTTGGGGATCATTCCCCGAAAATCAACACTCCTCAAATAACCGTTATGGATCCATCGACAATCTACGGGATTTCGAAGATCGCAGGCGAGAGCTGGTGTAAGTATTATTATAAGAGGTATGGCCTGGATGTCAGGAGTATCCGTTATCCCGGAATCATCGGATACGATGCCCTGCCAGGAGGGGGAACAACCGACTATGCCGTCGATATTTTTCACAAGGCTATAGGCGGGGAGGTTTATTCCTGCTTTTTGAAACCGGATACGCGGCTTCCCATGATGTACATGCCGGATGCTATTCGGGCCACGTTGGAGCTGATGCATGCGGAAGGAAACAGACTCACCGTCCATTCTTCCTATAATATTTCAGGGTGTTCATTCACACCCCATGAAATTGCGGAAGAAATAAAGAAGCATATTCCAGGATTAGAAGTCAGCTATCAGCCCGATCAAAGGCAGAATATCGCTGATTCCTGGCCGGAGAGCATCAATGATCAACCTGCCCGGGACGACTGGAACTGGCACCCGGAATATGATCTGCCGTTAATGACGAGCGATATGCTCACTCATCTGAAAGAGAAGCTTGAAGCCAAAGAGTAAGCAACTGGTTCAGCTGGCAGTTTTCCTTTTCCGGGTTGATATACGGCAGGGGGCATACAGGGGGCACCAACTCACAAATGCTGTAGCGAGCGGTACGATTCCGATCAGTCCCCACCAACTGTGATAAATAATTCCGATAAGAATAATAACGATTCCGGCAACGATCCGGATGATGCGATCTGCGCTGCCTATATTTTTTTCCATGGGAAATCCGCTTCTGATTAATTGAAAAATATATTAAATAACTTATTAGTTATATGGTGTAATATATTGTTTCCAACATTCTTTTCCAATAGGTGAGGGTTCCCTGAGTGATAAAGGGCTGCAGGTGTTCTTAAGTAAAAACCCAGAAGTGGTAATTTTTTTAACTCAGAGTGGCGGTTTTGGTTAAATATTATTATTGTATACAAAGTGTGTTACGGTGATAAATGGGTGTTTGCCTGTTTAAGGTGTGTGTGCCACATTAATTACTGTATTTACTATTGTGGGTCTGAAGCTAAAAATAAAGTCTTAAATATGGCATTAGAGCAGGTTCTTTACGGAATCTGTCTCGTATTTTATCCTTTTCTTTTGTTTTCTGAAGTATCTGTTAATATACGCAGAAGCTTAAGTCAGGGTGCTTATCACACGTAACCATTTGCTTAACTATAAACACAAAAAGAGGACACGTATGATGAGAAGGTTACTCTCCGTAAGCTTCTTTGTTATGCTATTGTTACCAGCCATGGTATTGGCGCAGACTAGCATGCAAGGTAAGGTTACAGATGCAAGCACCGGTGTGACCGCGCCGGGAGCAACTGGATACGCACAACAACTAAGTACAGGTTCGAGTGCAAATTTCTATACGGGTATTAAGGCAGGGGTAAATCTCGCTACCTATAGCGGGAAACTTGTCCAGGGAGCCAAGTTCCGTCCAACACTAGAGGTGGGTGGTTTTCTGACGTATTACTTAACCAGTAGTTTTGCTATCCAGCCGGAAGCAAATTTTGTTATGGCAGGTGCTAAAGGAGATTTCTCTCTTTATCACTATACCAAGAACAACCAGTCTTTCAAGATGTATACCTATAAATCGGTGAAAACCGTCTATGTGCAATTGCCGATTCTTTTCAAATATGCATTCTCCGGCTCAAGTGGATTCAGACCGGCAATTTTTGCAGGTCCTGCAATAGATGTCAACCTTGGTCACAATTATAAACCAGTTGGGACTTCTCTGTATCCAGAACCAACGGTTACTGGAGAAGGAAGCTCGATTATTGCCGGAATCAGTGCAAAAGCCGGAAAGTTAATGTTAGATGCAAGGTTTGATTATGGGTTAACCCGGGCATTCAACGTAATGGATGCAACCAACATGGGGATTGCCGTAACAATTGGCTACATCTTTTGAATCTATACAAGTTATGATTCCTAAGGTTCATCTTCTGCAAGTGTGTAATGGGTAAAACTTATTGGAACCCAGTTAATTAGTTCGATTATTTCTTGCATTAAATGCGCCTGATGCTATCTACAAACTTATAATTAAGAAATCATATGAAGAAGGTTCTACTAAACATTCTATTACTGGGAGTGATACTGCTGTTTGGCGGTCTCACCCATGCATACGCACAGGAACGTACTATTCAGGGTACGGTGCGGGATGCATCAACTAGTACGCCTCTGCCCGGAGTAAACGTGCGTGTACCTAATACAGAGATCGGTACTGCTACGGATGAGGATGGTCATTACTCCTTGAGTATACCTGCCACGGCAGACTCACTTGAGTTTACTTACATCGGCTACAACCCACTGTTTGTGGCAATCGGTAACCGTACGACAGTCAATGTGACACTTAAACCTCAGGTCGAGCAGTTTGAAAGTGTGGTTGTAACGGCTATGGGTACCAAGCGTCAACAAAGATCCCTTGGATATTCATCCCAGAATATTACCACCCAGGAAGTCGAAAAAAATCCTTCCACCAACTTTGTAAACGACTTACAAGGTAAAGTTGCCGGTGTCAATATTACCAATTCACAGGGAAGTCTTGGTAGTTCATCCCGCATCACCCTTCGT
>DATFNI010000440.1:0-3640 GCA_035266485.1 Balneolales bacterium | reverse complement strand
TCATCAGTTAGGAATACCCCAATTTATTATATCCTGAATCCATTTTCTCTCCATAGTTCTATCCTATTTTTCGTTTCACAGCAGAAAATGTGAGACAGGCCTAGTTGATATAACTGCAACCGTGATCCTGCCTGGATGACCTAACGCCTCACATTGAAATTAAGTGCTATAAAATCCGGAGGTATGCATGGATTCAGTTCATATTCATCTAATTCTAAATCATGTTCCAATCCTTTTGACAATCATAAGCATTCCAATTGTTTTCTGGGGATACTATAGAAGTAACAGGTCAATCCTCAGGCTTGGATTGTTGGGATTTTTAATTGCTGGTCTGACGGTTATACCTGTTTTTTTGACCGGAGAGACGGCGCACGAAAGAGTCGAAAATATTCAGACTGTATCCGAACCTTATATGGAGGAACATGAAGATGCGGCAGAAGTTTCACTCTGGCTAACATTATTGCTGGGCATAATTGGTTTAAGTGGTTTGATCATCGAGCGTTATCGTCCTGGCTTCTTTCACGTCTACATAGCGGCGCTTCTAATGGTCAGTTTGGTAACCGCTGGGTTCCTGACCTACACAGGATACCTGGGTGGCAATATCCGGCATACCGAGCTGCACAATACTACCGGATTACAAAAGGCCGATGCGATACATAAAGACGCCGATGGGGATAATGATTGAGGTATTTCGAACATCTAAACAAAAATTCATTATGAGACAATTCGTTAAAAATAATTACGCACGGCTCCTGGTAGCGATGATCATCGGGGGATTTTTTATATCAGGGCTGATCATATCCTGTTCACAAAAAGATGAAACAGGAGGACAGGCAGAAAAACAACCGGCAACGGAGGTTTCGACTCAAGATCAACAATTGATGCAAAAAGCATCATCCCTGTTTGGCACGTTGCCTAATTCTGTGGATAACCCGGAAAATCCACTAAATATGGAAAAAGTTGCTCTTGGGAAGATGCTTTTCTACGATACCCGCCTATCCCGTAGTAATACCATAAGCTGCAATAACTGCCATAACATGGCCACGTTCGGAGTGGATAACAATGTGACTGCAATGGGTCATGGCTGGAAACGCGGACCGGTTAACTCGCCTACAGTTCTCAATGCTGCCACTGAAATAGGACAATTCTGGGACGGTCGGGCAAAAGATGTTGAAGAACAGGCCATGGGACCCATCATGAACCCGATAGAGATGGGTGGCACAGGTAGCGAGGCACATAAAATTGGTGTCGAACGAATTGCCGCCATTCCGGAATATGTAGATCTCTTTAAAAAAGCTTTCCCCCCAGATAGTAATGGGGTGACCCTTGAAAACATCGGAAGATCGATTGGTGCTTTTGAACGAACTCTGATGACGCCATCCAATTTTGACAAGTTCATGAATGGAGATCCCACGGCATTAACATCGCAGGAAAAGCAGGGTCTGAGCGACTTCATTGATGTTGGGTGCGTTACCTGCCATAATGGTCCCGCTGCAGGGGGACGAATGTATCAAAAATTCGGTTTGGTGAACGGTCCGTATTGGAACTATACAAAAAGTGATAATCGTAACGAAGGGCGTTTTAATGTAACCCACGACCAAAATGATAGGTATGTATTTAAGGTGCCGATGCTGCGAAATATCGCACATACCTATCCCTATTTCCACGATGGAAGTATTTGGGACCTACACGAAGCCGTCAGAATTATGGGTAAAACTCAGCTTGGGAAAGATATTACGGATCAACAGGTAAACGATATTGTAGCTTTCCTGAACAGCCTGACCGGTGAAATCAAGCGTGAATGGCGGACACTGCCAATATTGCCGGCAACGCCGCCAACCGCACCAAAACCGGATGATAAATTGTGATGAATCGCTAATCCAAGCGGCAACATGCAAGTTCAGACTAAAGGGGAAGACGTGATTGTCTTTCCCTTTTTTATTGCTGATGAAAAGATTTTTTAGTATCTCAAATTCAGGACAATGAACATCATCAAACTGCGGGAGGACGTATGAAGGGAATTAATTTATTCATTCTGGTAGTGGGAATATTGATGATAGCAGGTTGCGGTTCACACAAGCAGTCAAGCTATGCTGATAAAATGATGCAAGAGCATGCCACAGACAAGCCGATAGCAAATGCCGAATCGGAAGTTGCACCAAGTAATCCTGTGAAGGCGAGGAATGTAAACTACGCAACGGTTGATGGTCATGAGGTTCAGGGTTACCTGGCTGTCCCGGAAATGGAAAAAGGATCCACGCCCGGCATTATTGTCATTCACGAGTGGTGGGGTCTCAATGACAACATTCGCGCAATGGCCCGCAGATTTGCCGGCGAGGGATATGCAGCCCTGGCGGTTGATTTGTATGATGGAAAAGTGGCATCAAATCCTGATAGCGCCTATGCCCTGATGAAAGCCTCCATGAATCATGCCAATGCTAATATTGAGAATCTGAAACAGGCATATAGCTACCTGGCCGATTCTGTTATGGCAACCAAAATCGGCGTGATCGGCTGGTGCTTCGGAGGCGGATGGTCGCTGCGAACAGCTTTGGCGATGCCCGACAAGGTTGACGCCACGGTGATCTATTACGGACAACTGGTAACTGATCCGGATCAATTGAAAACCTTGCAAATGCCCATCGCGGCATTTTTCGGTGGACTGGATAAAAGCATCCCTGAACAAACCATTCACAAATTTGAATCCACGCTCGACTCACTGGGAAAATCGGTTCAGGTTAAAATCTATCCGGACGCCAATCACGCGTTTGCCAATCCATCCGGGACCCGGTATAACCCTGAGGCGGCCAAAGATGCATGGAAGCTGACACTGGACTTTTTCTCGAACAATCTTAAATAACGTGAGTTCGAGATAAGAGGGCGGTGTCTATTTAACCCCATTCAGGGTTGATCCGGCTTTTTAAATCTAAACCCCGAATTGTATCAGGGGCTATTCAGATTCAATCCCTTCGGGATTGGGGCCTTCCTTTGAAATAAAGTCTCTTTCAGTAAGCGAAAAAGAACAATAGCTTGTATTAAATGATATAGCAAATCAAGTTCGAATGGACTTGAATATGAATAGAACCGGGTGTCAACCCGGTTGCGAAATTACGCATATTAAAAACACCGAATGGGGTTTAATCTCCACAAAACCTGACCGTTCGATGAATAAGAGAAATGATATAACCCTTTCTTATCTCGAACTCACCTAAATAGCTTTCAGTGATCGGCAATCAGCCGTCAGCATGACAGTATGATAATAAAGTGTGTTGTCTGCTAAACCAGGCCGAAGGCTGAGAAATGATAAACGAACACTATAAAATCAACATTGCATCACCGAACGAATAAAAACGGTATTCCTCCCGGATGGCGTGTTCATAGACCTGACGCATTTCACCATACCCAATGAGAGCCGAGACAAGCATTAAAAGGGTGCTTTTGGGCAGATGGAAGTTGGTGATGAGGCTATCCACAGCCATGAACCGATAGCCGGGTTTGATGAAAATATCCGTCTCTTCCGAGCATGCGGAAAATTTTCTGTTATGAGCGACAGCACTTTCAAGGACCCGGACACTCGTAGTCCCAACGGCCGTTATGTGCGATGCGTCGTTCAGTAATTTTGCGGTTGCAGAATTTATTC
>DATFNI010000439.1:0-19068 GCA_035266485.1 Balneolales bacterium | reverse complement strand
ACGCCGTCGTTTATTGGCAGATGGTATTCTTTTCCGTTTAAACTGAATTTGCCGCGTGCAATTCGGTTGGCATATCTGCCGATGATGGCACCAAAGTAATATTCTTTATTGTCCAGATATCCTCCGAGACTGTCAAACCCGAGTGCTACATCTGCGAAATGACCATTTTTATCCGGAGCCAGGATACCAACCACGCGGCCTCCGTAGTTGGTGATGGCGACCTTCATTCCTTTACTATTCTTTAGATAGTAGAGATCAGTCTTCTTCCCATCGATTACCTTTTCAAAAGCCGATTTACCGGGTAATGCCGCATCCTGTTCCATAACAGGATCTGTGTTTTGTTTTTTGGGGCCGGCACATGAAATCATGGCCAATGCAACTGTTAAAATGAATGCTGTCTTAAACATGTTTGGATCCAGTTTATGTTTGATACCAATGACTTATTCGACTTTATTTGTAATTCAGTGAATAATACGAGACTTACTATCCGGGCACATACAAAAGTCTCAACCTTTTTACCGTTTATCCATCATTTTCCTTCGACATCACACGCCACATCGCACTTAATTTCAACTTCGGTAGCGCTTCCCCAAAGGTTTTTTAAAGCCTGACTTTATCTATGATTCCATCAGTTTACTGGTCTTTACTCAGGATTCTAAAAATAAACCTTAGGAAGACAGTTTATAAATATTTTAGAAATATTTATGTGTATATAGTACACTTATTTAAGTACGAGATTTTTCTTATAAAACGCAACTTACGGGGTCCATTAAAAACTGGATTGGCAATGACAACCGATACTCTTTTACAATTAATTACAGATGTTCCTCAACGAATCGTCTCCGCACTTAAGCCGAACCTGCGCAACAGACCTAATGTCTTTTACAGATTATCTCTGGCACGCCCGGGATACATCGAAACTTACATTAACGTCCGTTCGATATAGTAAAATGTTCGGGATCAGGTTGAATTTCGCGGTTTCAAGGCATTCGAAAATGGTTCCTGCCCGTTATACCTCACCCTCAACTCCTCACCATATCCGTGGAGAGGGCGGGTTTACATCTTTGTCCGAGAGAATCCGCGTCATCGGTGTTGTCCGTGTTCTATTCTTTTTACCATCGATTCTCCTCTCGAATTCACGTTATTTAAAATGAATTGATACTGCTTTTCCTGAATATTTCACTGTTTTGGTCTCCGAAGCCGGTGTTTCGGCAATACCTGAACCATTTTGTTCATTAACGATGACAATCTTAAACACCCGGTTCTTAACCATTCCGTTGAAACCGCCTTTCCGTTTATCAATGGTTAATGACCTGGTTGCATCATTCCATGTGATCGGGATAAGTGAATAGGATCCATGCTGGTAATCATAATTGTTATTTTCATCTTCATACAATGGGAAATGGCCATCTTTCCCGGGGTAAACACGAATTTCAATGGGAGCATCCGGTTTTTGAGTTGAATACTGTTCAAATGGTCCCATTGGCAATACGGCACCCGCTTTCACGTACAGCGGAATCCTGTTGATCGGAGCCTTTGCCGTCACTTCTTCCCCACCGGTTATTTTTTTCCCTGTCCAGAAGTTATACCATTCGGTACCTTTGGGTAAGTATGTAGTAACTGTTTTGACTCTCGAAAAATCAGTTGTTGAACTATCTTTACCGATCCTTTGAGTATAAAGCGGCCGGGTCACCGGCCGGACCAGGAATGAGGGGCCAAACATATACTCGTTATTGATATCCCTCACTTTTTCATCATTCGGGAAATCCATGATGAGTGGACGCATAATGGCATACGCTTGCGAGGTCACCCGCCACGCATTGGAATAGATATAGGGCAGCAGACGGTATCGAAGATTGATAAAGTTATCAATGGCATCATAGGCCCAGTATCCCTTATGTCCAAACTGGTATATCTCTCGCGGGGTGCTCGTACCGTGGGAGCGCATAATCGGGCAAAATGCCCCCAGTTCCAGCCACCGCACATATAACTCCTGGAAGGCCGGATCTTTTGAACCTTTGGGATATCCGTTCGAGAAGAACCCACCGATATCCATTGTCCAATAAGGAATACCGCTTATGGCCATGTTCAGTCCGTTGGTAATTTGTGCATGCAATGATTTCCAATCTGATTGGGTATCCCCCGACCAGACCGCAGAGCCATACCGCTGTTGTCCGGCATAGGCCGACCGGGCTAAAATGACCACTCTTTTCTTCGACGTCTCGGCGCGCTGATGTTTAAACACACCACCAACATGTTCAATGGGAAAGGCGTTGCGCACCTTTCCAAATAATCCCAGATGGGTCGTAATATCATTGTAACGTTTGGCCGGTCCTAATTGGTCCGGTTCGGTTGAATCCAGCCACCACCCATCTATTCCTATTGAAAACAAATCGCGATTCAGGAAGCTCCAGTACAGACTCCGGGCACCCGGATTGAAGACATCATATACACGGTCGTCCGATGTGGGAGGCCAGGTATTCATCTCCTTATACAGATAACCATGCTCATTCATCTCTTTATAAATTTGCGTATCCTCTCCAAACGACGGCCATACCGAGATGACGATATGTGCATTCATTTTATGAACCTGGCTCACCATCTCTTTCGGTTGGGGATATCTCGAACTGATGAACTTTGTCGAGTTCCAATGCTTATGAACGCCTCCCCAATATCGCCAATCCTGCACAATGACATCCAGCGGCACCTTTAAGGATCGGTACTTCTCTACCACTCCAAGTAACTGATCCTGTGTTTTATAACGCTCCCGGCTCTGCCAGTATCCAAACGCCCACTTAGGGAACATCGGGGCTTTACCGGTTAGCCCCTCCCATCGTGCAAGCCCCTGGATGGCACTTTCTTCCCGCAGTACATAATAATCAACACATTTACCTACTGTCGAATCAAAGTAGGTCACTCCTGTCGTATCTTTAAAGATGGTCGTCGATGTATTATCCCAGAACAAACCATATCCTCTTGTGGAATAAAAATAGGGGATGTCAATTTGCCGGTTCCTTTGTTCTAAAAAAAGTGTCTGATTTCGTTGGTCCATCGTTCCACGCTGGTGTTGTCCCAATCCGTAAATGGCTTCATCGTTGGTCAGTTGAAATGACTGCCTGACATCAAACGCGTGTTCCAGGGGATCCTTACACGGCGAAAACTGTGTCCCTCCTGCCTTTTCAGTGAGCAACTCCTTACCGGAAGAAGAATAGAAACTTACCTTTCCGTCCTTCAGGTCAAGGCTGACCTTTAAAGATTTCCCAACAATATCTAACGTGTTATTATTTCTTTTGACACTAAAATCAACGTGCTCCGGCTTTTTAATTACGGCAAAACTCGTCTTGTGAAAGTTGGTGCCGACAGGAGATTTCAATATCCTTACAATATTACTGGTGTAAAACTGCACATCAATATTAACTTTATTGACCCTTACCTTCACACCACGTTCAGTCTTTTGATATGTTTGAGCAAAAGAAACAGCTGTCACTGACACTGATAACAGAACAGACAGGATACTTGTTGAAATCCGTTTGGTCATTACTTTTTAACTATTAGATTTATGAAGACTTTCTATAAAAAACACTGCAAGACATCACCAGACCCATTTCTCACAGTTAATGTCAACTTAAGAGCAGTAATTCGTATTTAGCTGTGTGTTAAAATTTTTCTGCAGCTCAGATCCTTGCAGTGGGAGTAACCTTATAATGAAAGTTTATAATCGGTCTATGTAACAGGCGTGATTTTGTAGTAAATGCGGTTAATATCTATTCCGGGAGCCATCACTGGTTAAACTGAAATTGATTAATTACCGATTTTCGTAATCCAACCTTTGCATATTCACTGCGTTTCGATAGTAACGCTAGCTCCTTTCAGCCCTTTAGCCATTGATTTTAACGTTATTCTTCCTTTCTCTGAATCCACAGAGCGTACAATCGCCAGGCACCTCCCACGAAAGACGGGACATCGCCCGTCATGAAAGCTCATCATATCCGAAGGATTCCCATTACCAACGGCTGCCAGTTCGCCACCACTTACTGCAAATTCAACCAATGCGCCGGCATCCGGCACCCTGTTTCCCTTCTTGTCAATTATCTCTGCCGTCACATACGACAGATCATTTCTGCTGTTCTTTATTTTCGTTCTATCCGGCGTCAGCCTGATGGCATAAGCCCTCCCGGATGTCTTCAGCACCTTTGATACCGTTTCTTTTCCATCCTCGATGCCGATCGCCCGCAAATCCCCCGCCTCATAAGGAACCTCAAATTCTGCAATGAGCCGGGTCTCGTCAGACACTTCTTTCCGGGCTACTACTTTACCGTTCAGTTCAAGACGCACCGACCGGCACCTGGTGAAGACACGCACATTGAGTTTTTTCCCCTCGAAACCGGCCCAATTCCAGCTTTGGTGCTCATCAGGCCAGCCCCATTTACTCAATTCTTCTTTTTGTCCACCGCGGCGGATCGGGCTATGGACGGCCATCTCCAGTTTACTTTGGCCCCAGACGACATCCCGGTAATAGGATTGGGGCTTCTTGAATCCGCATATATCAATATCTCCACAATTCGAGTCAAACCAGGGCCACGGCATTCCAAAGCTCTCAGGTGGAGTATGTTCGCCGGTAATTTGTGAATGACCTATTCCGGACTCGCCTAAATAGTCCATGCCCGTCCATACAAAATCACCGATGACCCAGGGATGTTTTTCTACCTGCTGCCAGTTTTCGAACGCTTCCAGTGGAAATGATTCAGTACCAACCATGACCCTCTCCGGGTATTTCTGGTGGTCTTTGGCATATTGCTTCCACAAATAGTTATACCCACCGACATCCAGCATATCATAAGCGGCAGCGGTTGACGACCAGTGATAAACACCGTTGATGGCTTCCGTTACCGGCCGCGTGGGATCTAATCGATGGACCAGGGATACCAGCTCCTTTTCAATATCCAGCCCGGACAGTTCAGCCCTATCCGGTATCTCGTTTCCAATGCTCCATAATATCACACTCGGATGATTCCGGTCCCTTTTTATCATGGATTCAATATCTTTGCGCCACCATTGCTTGAAATACAGATGATAATCCATCGGCATCTTGCCCTTATCCCAGCAGTCAAAAGCTTCATCCATCACCAGCATCCCTATGCGATCACAGGCATCCAGAAAAGCCGGGGATGGAGGATTATGACTGGTGCGTATCGCATTGAAGCCGTGTTTTTTCATTAATTCCACGCGACGCTCTTCGGCTCGGTCGATGGCTTTAGACCCTAACGGTCCATTACAATGATGCATGCACCCGCCTTTCAGAAGAACCGGTTTCCCATTGATCCGAAGCCCATGAGTCGCGTCAACCTCGATCGATCGAATTCCAACTGTGGTATTCAATTGATCAATCTTTTCACCATCCAGAATCAGATTGACCTGGACATTATAGAGGTTAGGATTGTCGGGGGACCACAATAAGGGAGAATCTACTTTAATCAGATGGGTCTTTTGGATCTCTTCATCCCCGCCAATTGCAATTGTACTATTACCATGCCCCACCCGGCCTCCCTGCTGATTGTACAGGATGGATTCAAGTTCAAGGATTTTTGTTATGCCCGAGTCGTTTTTTATGGTGGACTCAATTTCCACGAGCGCCTGATCATCCGTAACCTGAGGTGTTGTGACATATAGTCCCCACTGAGAAAAGTGAACGGCATCCGTAACCCGTAACTGTACGTGCCTGTAGATGCCTGATCCGCTATACCACCGGCTGTTTCTTCCCGTGTTATCTACCCGGATGCTTACAATATTGGGTTGGCCGGGGGATGTTAAATAGGGAGTTAAATCATATCCATAGCTGGTATATCCATATGGATGATTACCAAGGTAGTGATCATTAATCCACGTATCGGCCTTCATATAAACGCCGTCAAATAAAATAGATACCCGTTTATTTTGATCCGCCTTATCCAGTTTGAATTCCTTGCGATACCATCCGATGCCACCCATTGTATGTCCCGTCGATCCACCGCCGGGACTTTCGGGCGAAAATGGGCCGATGGTACGCGGCGTTGGGGCCGAGGCATAAATCCCTCCTTTTTCGTTATGGCAGTACACCTTAACGGCGACCACGTTACGATCTTTCCGAACCAAGTGGGCGGGCACGCGATATACCCTGGCTTTTACAAAAGTGAGAGAGTAATAGGAGTATCTGTATTCGGGTGGAAAGTCACCGGTTCCCCCAATCCGCATGCCATTGAAAAAGGCTTCATCTGTGTCCGCAATTCTTCCTAGATTCAGTAGGAAATCCTTGCCCCGAAGATGACCGGGTACTTCAATTTCTTTCCGGTACCATCCATAAGACCCCGATGGGTCAGAATCAGAATAATGATTCCAATAACCCGGCAAGTTTACTCTTTCCCAGGATCTATCATCAAAAGAAGGGGTACTCCATTCGGCATTGTCCCCTTTCCTGAACTTCCATTCTCCTTCGGTTATGGATAATGACGGTAGTGCTTTTTTGGGGGATAAATCTTCAATACTCCAGTCATGCGGCAAATCCAGAATCGACCACCCGGCGTCGTCATAGGACGACAGCTCAGCTCCCGGAACATCATCTCTTACAAATCGCCAGTCCTGATCGAAGGGACGAATGTTAGGCGATCCTGATGATCCCTGCCGCAACGAGACGGATTCACCAGTCCGTCGAGTCACTTCCCGGGTTGTTTCCCCGGCAAAGAGTGCAGGAGTTCCTGCCAGTCCAACTCCCACTGTTCCAAGTGTTACAGCGGTAATTGATTTCAGAAAATCCTTGCGGGAGTATCGTTTATCACCCATCTCAACAGATGTTTCTCACACGTACCAATTTACTTCCTTATCACGGGATATATCATTCTCAGATTATATCCCCTCGAAACCAGGCCGAAGACTTATCCGGCATCTTCATTACTTTCATTCTTTTCTTTCCCAAACGGCCAAAAAAGGATGACATACATGAGTCCTAACAACACCAGGAGTATGCCCCACCAGACCCCGGCATGAAGATTGGCCAGGACCACGTCGGCTTCATGGGCAGGGTTCAGCAATCCCGGCAAACTTACTATAAAGATGATGACTCCATAAGCGGTTAGCAGAGATCCTATAAAGAACCAAATCGAAATTCTATGTTCATCTCCCATTTATAACTCCTTACTCTTACCAGAAAATAATTTGCAAGATTATGAATACGGCAAAAACGATTCCTGCCCAAAAAATAGGCCGACTGGTCAGAGGCAGGTGGCCTTCCGAGGGTAAATCCGTACATCCTCTCACCAGTCCCACTAGTTCCGCCTCCGGTTTTGGCTGTGTCATATAACTGACGACGACCGTCACTGCCACGCATATCAGCCACGACCATAACGCCCGGAACATGTCTTCAGACATGGCCTTCGCATCAGGCGAAAGTGCGACAATACTTAAAGCACTGGGACTGAGTTCTACCCATATCCACATGCCAATGGATGATGTCATCCCGGCAAGCAATCCCCAGAAACCACCGGCCGCGGTACAACGCTTCCACAACATTCCAAGAATAATGGTTCCGAATAACGGTGCTATGAAGAAACTGAAAAGTGCCTGCACGTAGTCCATTATGCTGGCTGCATTTTCAACCAGATAAGCAGTTCCGATACTTATGATTACCCCTATAAATGTGGACCAGCGCCCCATCCTGACATAGTGGGCGTCGGTAGCCTTCTTTTTCGTCAGGGAGAAGTGAATGGGCCTATAGATGTCGTACGTCCATACCGTGGCAAACGCACTCACGTTTCCTGCCATGCCCGACATAAAGCCGGCTATGAGAGCCGTTATACCCAGCCCAAGTAAACCCGGACCAAGATAACGTGCCATCATCAACGGTAGAATTTCATTATAACTCTGCGCCCCGGTTGCCACAGCCTGACTCTGCCCGACCAAACCCGGCATGACGGCCAGTCCTATGAGTCCGGGAAGGATAACAATCAACGGAACAAACATTTTAAATCCGGCTCCAATGATGGGGGCCATCTTTGAAGACCGGAGATCTTTAGCCGAAAGAACCCGCTGCACCACAAGAAAATCGGTTGTCCAATATCCAAAAGAAATCACAAAACCTAATCCAAAAACGATCCCGACCCAGTTAATACCCATCGGGTTGTTCGCAAAATGTCCCAACGATCTCCACATGTGCGTATAATCACCAGCCACATTCTGGTGGATCTTGGCAACCATACCACTCCAGCCACCGAGCTCAACCATGCCGAGGATGGGAACGAGCAGCGCACCCAGCCAGATAAGCATGAATTGCAAGACTTCATTGAATATCGCCGAGAGAAGCCCGCCAAGTACGACATAGACCATCACCGTGATTGAGGAAACCCAAATGCTGAAATTTAGATCCCAACCGACGACGACCTTCATTACAAGCGCCATGGCAAACATGTTGACTCCGCTCATAAGAACGGTCATAAACGCAAATGAGATAGCGGCAAGCATGCTGGAGCTTTCACCAAACCGTAGCTTCAGGTAACCGGGGACGGAGTGTGTTTTAGAGATATAGTAAAACGGCATCATGATGATCCCCAGAAACAGCATGGCAGGTATCGCTCCAATCCAATACCAGTGAGCCGCAAGAATACCGTACTGGTAAGCTGATGCCGCCCATCCCATGAGTTCCAGCGAGCCGAGATTCGCGGAAATAAAAGCCAGGCCGGCAATCCACGAGGTCATTTTCCTGCCTGCCAGGAAGAAATCCTTACCCGTTTTCGTAAAATTCTTCAGGTAATAACCGATCCCTAAAACAAGCGCAAAATAAAGAATGATAATTAACATATCACCCCAGCCCAGCGATACTATGCTAGTGGAGCCTGCGAGGAATACAAGAAATGATACAGCCTCACCAATCATGAATGTCCTCCTGCATTTGTTTCATAGCACACGAATAACTTACTGCAGGATTCATCTATCCAGTCTAAAGATCGCATACGGTTTCTCAGGTTAAGATGTTTTTTTCAGTTTTTCGGGAAACGCTTTTCTTAAGGATCATATTCACACTATCTGTTGCCTTAATCGAGCTTTTGACATCTCCACGCCGTGGTAATAACAACGCACACAAACGTATTATAAAATTATTACGTGTATTATATACACATAAAATTTTAGCAATACAAATACACAGCAAAATTTATTAGTACACAATAGCTAAATTTTTACAAACCCGCACCTCCATCTACAACCATCTCCAGAATAGACAAAAGTGAGTTTGAGATAACGCGGGAAAAAATCGTTAAAAACGATTCGTTGAGGTTCTTTCTTCATTAACCCCCGGATTAATCCGGGAGTTAACAAGGATTCCTGGATTTCCTAAACCGTTTCAACGGTTTGTTCAATCCATGGTCAAGTCTCAATACGGTATACGTTGAAAATGGCCCGATTTTATCTCGAACTCACGTTAATTTATCTCTTCTTATCCGGCCTGTCTGTCATCTGAAACCGGATAGTCCCGCCGTTTTCGATGTCCTTATATGTAATAAACGGCTTATTGTAGGTCTTTCCATTCAGATCAACGGATTTTACATATATATTTTTATCCGAAGCATGATCGGCTTCGATCGTCAGGGTTTTCCCATCGTAGTAATCCTGATCCAGATGGATGGTGACCTTTTTGAACATGGGGCTGCCCAACCGGAACTCGCCGCTAGCCGGGTCTGCCGGGTAAAATCCGAGAGCAGAGAACACGTACCAGCCGGAAGTAACGCCACAATCGTCGTTTCCCGGAAGTCCGTCTGCATCAGGCGTAAAATCCTTTACCATTGTTTCGCGAACTGCTTTCTGGGTTCGCCACGATTCCCCTTTGAAATACGTGAAGAGATACGGATACGCCATATCCGGCTCATTCCACATCACAAAATATCCTTTATCCACACTCTCCTGCAGGCGTCGGACATATACATTGTCCCCACCCATCAGTTTCGCCAGACCGTGTGGATCGTGCGGTACAAAGAACAGGTAATTCCAGGCATTACCTTCCACAAAACCCGGTTCGTTGACCTTCGAGGTTGTCGGGTCAAACGGGCTGTACCAGCTTCCGTCGGCGTTCTTCGGACATAAAAAGCCGGTGGATGGATCCCACAGGTTCTTGTAATACATCGAACGGGCATAAAATTTTTGAGCATCCTGATCATGGCCCAGAGCTTTGGCAAACCGGGAAAGCGCATAATCGGCAAAATCATATTCCAGGGTTGTCGACATACTTCCCCACACATTCTTGGTGTGCACGGGGACGTAATGATCATCCAGATACTCCTTTAGTCCCGGACGGATGACATTAACCGTCGATGTATCTGTAGATTCATGAATCATAGCCTGATAAGCCAGTTTGGTGTCAAAATCGCGCAACCCATCCATGTACGTGTCCGCGATAACAGACACGGCCGGGTCGCCAACCATCACATAGGATTCGCCGCCTGCCAGTTCCCATTTTGGAAGCCATCCGTTTTCCTTATACATCGCCAGCATCGACTTCACCATGCCGACTTGTTTCGACGGGTAAAAGAGGGTCAGGAACGGATGTTCATCCCGGTAGGTATCCCATAGGGAATAGACCGTATAGTGCGTGTACCCCCTGGCCCTGGCCACTCCATTGTGCCCCATTACCAGGTAATCGCCATTGACATCACTAAACACATTGGGCTGAAGCAGCATATGATAAAGGCCGGTATAGAAGATCGTTTTCTCCGCTTTGGTTCCGCCTTCAACGTCAATGCGTGAGAGTTCATGATTCCATTTATCATGTGCCGCCTCTTTTACACCGTTGAAGTTCCAGCCGGATTGCTCGGCATTCAGATTCATCCGTGCATTGGCAATACTTACGTAAGAAACCCCGACCTTTACCATCACCGTCTGCTCCCGGCTCCCATTGTACCGGAAATAAGCACCCACATGCCGGCCGGATTGCACCTTCATATCACTCTTATCTGATCCATTCCACGTGCCATACGAATCGGCGGGTTTACTGAATTCGGCCACAAAGTATGTCTTTTGTGTCTGACGGGGCCGCTTGCTTCCGCTGCAGAAGTCGCCGCTTTGAGTCCATCCTTCCATCTCCGTCGGTGACACGATCCTGATATGTCCCAGAGCCGGCATCATCGCACCACTCACGGTAAAAGAAGCATCCAGGATGATATCATGATCACCATTTCCGGCCGGGAAGGTATATTTGCTGATACCCGAACGGGTTGTGGCTGTCATCTCAGCCACGATGCCGCTTGGCTTCAATACCGTCTTATAGTAACCTGGCGTAGCCTCTTCATTGCCGTATTTCGAACGGAAACCGTCTAACGTGGTATGAACATCACCCGTCGACGGCATCATCAGGGCGCTGCCTAAATCAGCACAACCCGTGCCACTCAGGTGAGTATGACCGAAACCATATAACCACGGATTATTATGGATATACCCGGATGGACTTGTCAGATCCGTCGTCGGGCTTACCGATACCATGCCCCACGGGACAACAGCTCCCGGATAGGTTTCACCATTTCCCCAACCCTGTTTCGATGCGGCACGCTGCTGGGTTCCTGTAAATGGATTGACATAGTCGACAGGCGCTTCCTGGGCTTTAACAACCTCGTTTCCTAAACCAAAAAAAAGGACAACAATCAGAAGTACTAAATAACGATGGAGATATTTCATGTGATTGTGTTTTTTTGTTACTAATACAAGCTCTACATCTTTCTATTCAGACATATTAAAAGCGGCGATGGGCGGCTGATCCTCTTTTGCGGAACCCCAGTTCTTATTGGGTTTGGGCCCCATCACGAAGTGCAATTGCCCCCCTTTAATAATGTCCTGATAGGTGATATAGGGCTTATCATACGTCTGCCCGTTCAGCGTGGCAGACTGTATATATTTATTTTCTTTTGAGACATTATCAGCAATGACGGTAAAGGTCTTGTTTCCTTTCAGGTGAATGGCAGCCCTGGGGAAAATCGGACTGCCGATTTCGAATGTTCCGTTATCCGGGTTGACCGGATAAAAGCCAAGCGCGCTGAATACATACCAGGCAGACATCTGCCCACAGTCTTCATTACCGGGCAAACCTTGCGGAGTATCTTTGTATAGAGAATCGACAATGGTCCGGGTAACGGCCTGTGTTCTCCATGGCGCCCCGGCATAGTCGTACATGTATGGGACCTGTTGATCCGGCTCGTTACCCTGCACATACTCCCCGATCATTCCACTCATATCGGGCACTCCGCCTTCATCGATCTTGGGTGGCTTGACGAACAATGTATCGAGTCTTTTTACGAATTTCTCGCGCCCGCCGATCAGTTTTTCTAATTCCGGCACGTTCTGCGGCACGTACCATAAAACCTGCCAGGCATTCGCTTCGGTATAGTTGCGTTTTCTGCCATTCGAAGGTTCAGCAAAAGGATCGAACGGACTCAGCCATTTCCCGTTTGAAAGTTTCGGACGCATGAAGCCCGTTGTCGGATCGTACAGGTTCTTAAAATATTCAGCTCTTTTGGAGTACAGTTGGTAATCTTTTTCCTTTCCCAATGCTTTCGCCATTTGGGCAATGCACCAGTCGTCAAAAGCAAATGCCAGCGTTTTCGAGACCGATTCAGGAACTTTATCCGACGGGACATAACCGTACCTGTTGAACAATTTTACCGCCCCATTCTCTTCGGTGGCACTCTTCTTCATCGCTTTGAATGCTTCCTGTACATCATAATTACGGAATCCTTTGAAATACGCATCTACCATAATAGGGATCGAATGATAGCCGATCATCGTGTTAGTCTCGTTCCCCCAGAGCTCCCAGATAGGAAGCAGTCCATATTGATGATAAAAGGCAAGCATGAACTGCACAAAGTCATTCACCCGGTTTGGTTCGATAAGAGTAAACAGAGGGTGCTCGGCACGGTATGTATCCCAGATAGAGAAGGTGCTGTAATTGGTAAATCCCTTCGCTGTGTGCACCTTCCCGTCGGCTCCCTGGTACTGACCATTTGTATCCATGAACAGTGTCGGGGCCAGCATGGTATGATAGAGCGAGGAATAAAAAGTCCGAAGTTGATGCACATTATCAGACGTCACCTCGATCTTGCTCAATTGCTTTTCCCAGCTGGCATAGGCCGCTTTCCGAACGTTCTGAAAATCCCAGCCCGGTACTTCTTTACTAAGATTTTCTTTGGCGTTATCGATACTTACCGATGAGATGGCCACCTTTTGCAACAGCGGAGAATCCCCCAAATCTCCGAAGATGAAATACCCATGCGTATACTTGCCTTTGGCTTCCTTCTGATCGTTCAACAAATGGCCCTTGTTCGAAACGACAAACTTTTCGATGGGCTTATTGAATACCGCTGCAAAATACACCCGCTGATCCCTGGCCCATCCGGTTGACATGCGATAGCCGGTAACGAGCGTATCGTTTACTTCATTGATATACGTCCCGGTCGGACGATCACTATTCCCATAACCCAGATTCAATGACACGGCCGGTTTATCTGACTGGGCAAAATGGTAGCGATAAAAGGCGACTCTGGCACTTGCCGTCAGGTCAACCGAGATGCCATTATCGAGGGTCACATGGTAAAAACCAGGCTCTGCCGATTCATTTTTGTGGGAATAATGGCTGTAGGTGGCTCCTTTGCTCGTATCGATGCGACTACCGTCAAACGGCATAAACAAGAGATCCGAACCATCGGCTCCGCCTGTACCACTCAGATGGGTGACGCTGAACCCGGCAATCGTGCTGTCAGGGTAATGGTAGCCGGAGCAGTAATCCCAACCGAAGTGACCGTTGTCCGGGCTGACCTGTACCATCCCAAAGGGTACGGTTGCCCCCGGGTAAGTATGACCATGGCCGCCTGTTCCGACAAAAGGATCCGCATATGCCACCGGCTCTTGTTCGGTTTTTTGATTTTGCGCCGGCTTTTTTCCCGGTTGACAAGACGAGAGCAAGAGTAAGGAAGAGCATCCCAGTAAAAGGAGAGCAGATTTCATTGCCCGTGCGATGACCAATTTCTTTTTATGCATTATATCTGATTAATTAGTAAAAATTTACTGTTGTTAACCTATCTACACGTTTTGATCCATTGCATATCAATAGAACTACAATTTCTATTCCGATGCATAGGGGACCACCTTGAAAGTTGAAGTGATCACATCCTGCGAATTACCTCCCACCATCACTTTGAAAGTTCCCGGCTCAACCGTCCAGTGAAAATCACGATTCAGTAACTGGAGTTTTTCGGGGGTTAGTTTGAAAGTGACCGCCTGGGTCTGTCCGGGTTGTAAATGAATTCGCTTGAAATCTTTCAAAGCCTCAACAGGTGTCGTTACACTGCTGACCACATCGTCAATGTATAATTGGGCTACTTCATCCCCCGCTCTTTTGCCTGTATTTTGGACATCAACGGTGACTGTATAGGTAGCTTCCGGACCCGACTTAGCAGGATTTATGTGCAGGTTAGAATATGAAAAGGTGGTGTAACTGAGTCCGTATCCAAAAGGATATAAAGGTTTTGAGTCCATGTTTACATAATTCTTTGGACGGGCCGAGGGTTTATAATCGTAATAAACCGGGATCTGTCCCACAGACTTCGGAAATGTAATGGGTAACCTGCCCGCGGGATTGTAATCGCCAAACAACACCTCAGCTATAGCCTGACTTCCTCTCTCTCCGGGGTACCAGCATTCCAGGATTGCCGGGATATGCTTGTTAATCCAGTTAATCGCGTACGGTCTGCCGTTTTCAAGGACGGCCACGATTGGTGTACCCGTCGCGTAGGCAGCCATCAATAATTTACGCTGGCCTTCCGGCAGTTTCAGGGAAGCGACATCATGCCCTTCCCCGTCGATCGCATTGTCATCACCCCCTACATAGATGGCCACACCCGCTCGTTTAATGTGCTGCAACAGGCGCTTTGTTGTCCTGGAACTCAGCTCCGCATCGCCCTGGATGCCAACACCCTGATCGTAATAAACACGCGTTCCCTTGTTCACTATTTTTTGTATCTCCTGAAAGACTGAAATCTTCTCCGGGTTGGGTTGGGTATAATCTCCAAACCTGGGTTCATTCGCACTTGGTCCGAAGACCACGATACTTTTCAGGTTCTTTTTGAGTGGGAGAAGATCACGGCCATTCTTCAACAACGTGATGCTTTCCCTGGCGGCCTGCAGGGCCAACTGTTGATGAGACTGACTATGGAACACGCGGGGCACCAGAGCCGTGTCGGTATATGGATGGTCGAACAAGCCCAACATGAATTTCACCCTTAAAATGTCGCTAACCCGTTCATTTAAAGTGTGCATACTTAATTGCCCGGTATGCACGAGGTCGATCAGGTCATCCTGGTATGTTGCGTGGGGATAATCATAAAACTGCATGTTCAGACCAGCTTGTACTGCCTGGCGAATAGCATCTTCGGCTGTCGCAGCTACTTTATGCGTAGACTGCAGCATGTGAAGCGCTCCCAGATCCGATAACACGAAACCCCGGAATCCCCATTTTTGACGCAGCATGGTTGTCAGTAACCAATGGTTGGCAGTATTTGGGATACCGTCGGTCTCGCTATAAGCACTCATGACGGCCATGGCCCCGCCCTGCACAAGGGCTTTGCGAAAGACAGGTAAAAAATCGGTCTCCAGTTCCCGTTTCCCAATCAATGCGGGGGAAGTGTTTAAGCCTCCTTCCGGTATGCTGTGCGCAGCGAAATGTTTCGGTTCTGCGATGACAGAGCTGTTAGATGCCAGTGTCTTGCCTTGCAGTCCTTCAACCATTGCTAATCCCATTTCACTGTTCAGGCAGGGATCCTCACCGTAGGTTTCTTCCACGCGCCCCCATCGTGGTTCCCGGGCCAGCCCCAAAACCGGGCATAACAGCATATCCACACCATGGGCCCTTGCTTCCGAAGCAATCGCATGGCCCACTTGTTTAACAAGCGCCGGATCCCATGTCGAGGACAACCCTATCGATTGAGGAAACACAGTGCTGCCAACTCCGCCATAATCATGGAGGCCCTCTTCGATAAACAGAATAGGGATGCCCAGGCGAGTGTGTTCGACCGCATATCGCTGGATGGCATTCGTCTCGGCAGCCGATGCCGGGTAGAGATCATGAATGGCACCAATTCCATCGGAGCCGATTATTTGTTCAAACCGACTGACTGTTACATGCTTATTGGACAGTTGATGATTGCCGGAATTTTGGCCGCTGTACATGTCCATCTGCCTTACTTTCTCTTTCAACGTCATCCTGCTCACCAGATCTTTCACACGAACAGAGATGGGCAGATTCGGATTTTTATAATCCGGAAGTGCATTTTGTGCGTACGCTTGTGAAAGATATAAGAATAGCAGAGACATCATTATGATCACTCTTCTTACGATTCTCACACATTGCATAGCGGCATTTCCCTATAAGAAATTTACACAAAAACAAAAAGTTACTATTACACTCGCCACATTGTATTCACGTACTTTTAAAAAAGTCACTATCAGGAAACTAATGACAAGTTCGGGACTCCTAAAATGTAGGACATGCCATTAACAAATCAACTACCCGGTTACAAATATTAACATACCAAAATAACTGTTATTTTGTCTTGGCATGCAATAAGTAAGTTGAAATTTACATTCCTTGCGGGACCTAAGCCACTTATAAGGTTTCGTCAGGAATTACATTCATACTTCAATGGCCGGAACCGCTCGTTATTTCACCGTTGCTCACAACTGTATGCTTCACATTCCAGCCATCCATAACCACTTTATATGACTGACCGTGCAGATCTTGCGGGGAAAAATCAATCTTAATCTTCCTGGTTTCACCGGGCAGCAATGAGATATAATTATCATCATAAAAAGCCGGACGTACAGGGATACTGGTTTCTCTGTTTTCCAGATCCAGATGCACAAAGAACGCCAGGCTTTTGCCGGGGTTGTGGAGTGTTATATTCAGAGTGTCTTCCCCGGCCCCTGATGTGAAAGATGCTTCGGTTTTCAAATCAACAACAGGAAGTTTTTTCAATCCTTTGAACCCGGCGAATAGCGGTCCGGTATCTGTCCACGGACCTTGGTAGCGATTCGATGAACTCCAGTAAAACGTGCTGGAAATCATTTTCCCGCTATCGTCTTTCAACTTCAGCTTGGTGAAATGAACTGAGGAAAGATTAGCCGGTAATGTAATCTTAAAAGCGTCATTAACGACACCGTTTGCGGGGATGCTGACTCTTGCCGAGTCGTGCACGGCAAGCCTGAGTGATCCATCTTTATTGATGCTATAAACTTCAGCAAATACTCTATAGTTGCTGAAGGCCCGATTATAGTCATTATATACGGAAACGGTATTTTTGATAAAATCGAACTGGGCATGCAGCGGTTGGAGGGCATTTTGAGTATAGTATAAAGCCGCGGTTGGTTCGAGCGACCAATCCCACATGCGTCCTGCCACCTGGCGGATCGGGCTGTTGTGATACCAGAACAACACCCCTGATGTAAACCGGTCTCCGTATCCAAACTTGTTGTAGTTCCAGTTCTCCCAGATACTGCGATAACTGATCGCACCGACCAGCTGACCCTTTCTCACGAAATCCTGAAGTGAGGTTGGCTTGCCGTATTCATCCACTGCATCCAGGTATTTTGTGCCCATCCTGTGAAACCCGTTTCCATCCAGGTACTTCCAGATCGCCGGGTCTGGCGGCCAAATGTCTTTGCCGGGCATCATCTGTTCCAGGCCGTACAGGGTCGGCATGCACGGGGAACCGTACTCCGGACAAAAACCGTTTATCCTGCTTCCGCGGCGCGATGCACTGTCATCATAATACTGCATGGGATTCACATACTTATAGGGACTGCCATCGTGAACCCCGCAACACTCCGACTCTTCCTGGTATCCACGCGTACCATCGAGGCTGTCGAGCATAGACTTAATAGGGATAATGTCCTTCTTTTCATTCGAGGAAACATAGTATGCCAAACTCGGATGATTGCGGATCCGCTTCACCGTCTCCCGTACATTCGATCGATACAAGGCACTGTCCACCGGCAGATCGGTATCACCTGTAAGCCAAAATTCCTGCCAAACCATGATGCCCAGGCTGTCGCACTCATGGAAAAACTCATCGGATTCAGCGATGCCACCACCCCAGAGCCTGAGCATATTGATGCCTGACTGATGCGTATATCGCAGTTCGGCACGTATCCGTTTGGGCGATGTGCGCAGCATGGCTTCCGGTATCCAGTTGCTGCCGCGAATAAATATGCGTTTCCCATTGACATAAAAGATACGGCTGCGGTCCGGCGTATTTTGATCGGATGTAATCGACCGGATTCCAAACTCCGTACGGTCCGAATCGGAAATCAATCCATTATCCAGTACGAACCGTAATTTTAAGGTGTACAGGTGTTGATCCCCCTTATTAATCGGCCACCAGAGGCGTGGATTGCTGATGATCAACTGCTTGAAATTATCCGGACTAAACTCGATCGTTTTGTGCTCACCTGCTTTGAGCTTCACTTTTTTGCCGAATTCAATATTTGTACCTGAAATCTGTCCCTGAAGCCGTCCTTCTTGTTGTTTATCACTGCTGTTGATAACCTCCACCGATACGGTCTCTCTGGCCGGTTTCAAATCGGGCAAGGGCAGTTTTGATTTAATGAAGGGATAACGAAGTGCTACAGGTCCGTTTGCATATAATTTGACATCCCTCCAAATACCGGTGTCCCTGTCGCGGATACCGTCAGGAAATGTAAAATCCCAGCCGACAGTCATGAGCATGGTCACATCTTTGCCAATCTGTCCATTTCCTCCGTTTTTGTTCTCCTTGGTAATGATATTTTCTGCATTTTTTTGAGCCCTGACCGTCCCCGGGTGTTCAACAGGTTCCACTTTCACGGCAAGAACGTTGGATTTTCCGGGTTCCACTTCTTTGGTCACATTAAAAAAACCCCGTTTGAACATACCCTTCATATTCCCGACGTGCCGGCCGTTAATCCAGATATCGGCAATATAATTGATGCCATCGAACTGCATCCAAACCTGATGTCCCTTGTAGCTCTTTGGTA
>DATFNI010000438.1:0-8825 GCA_035266485.1 Balneolales bacterium | reverse complement strand
ATCTTGACTGCGAGCCTTCTCAACAAATCTTCTGAGGAGATCTTTCGCCTGTTCTTCGTATGGACCATTTGCGTCAATTTGCCCCATACTTGGACTATTATCGAGTAAAACGGCGTATAGAACCGGCTCATTGGAAGAAGCTACCCCGGACCATTCGGGCGGGAGAAAAGGACCTGCAAGGGCCAACACCAGCAACACAATCGCCAGAATCCTCATGGCCAATAATAAATAATCTTTGATACGCAGCCGGCGAATCGTACTTTTCTGGAGTTCTTCCAGAAAGGCCGTCGTAGAGAATGCAATACGATCCGGCTTTCTCAGGTTGATCAGATGAATGATCAGTGGTATGCTGATCGCGGCAAGGCCAATTAAAAAAAATGGATTTAGAAAATTCATTTATCGCAAAAAAGGTTACTTTTATGCGACCGGATGTCCCGGATGGATACCGGCATACGACCCCAAATTGTGTTTAATTATCAATTTTATCCATGATACGAGCTAAAAACTCGATGTCAAAACAACGATTATCATTTACCCATAATTTTCCGGGGGCTCATCTGTTTTGGGTTCTCGCCCTGTCTTTCATGGTCTTTTCCTGTAAAAAGATACCTCAGAAACCATGGTCAGACGCCATACCGGGATATGCTCCGGCACTACTTGTATTTCCTGATTCAACCACGCTAAACCAGGCGTTGCAGGAAAATTATATGCCATTCTTTGATGATCTGAGCGGTTCGGCTATCCCGGTCGTTCAGAAACTCAGTACACCGGCATCGGGTCCAATCAATATAAAAGCGATGATCCTCTTTCCCGATGAATCAACGCAATGGGCACCGATCTGGGTGGCTTCCTCGCACCATGATTTCCTGAAAGATATTGATACCACCTATTCCCGGCAGTATACGCAACAGAAATATACCTTCCACGGTGCAACAATACACAAGCTGTTTCTGAATGATGTCGTTATTTACGTTACTCAGCTAAAAAAATGGACTTTATTCTCGCAAAGCAGTTATGGCATTGAAGAGTCAATACGTGCCTACCTTGGGCTCATCCCCTCGATTGACACAAAAGATACCCGGCTGCAACCGGGCACGTTTGTTCTGAATGCCGGTCATATAAACCGTTGGATTGATATGGAGGCTGCTCTTAAATACCGGCCTCTTATTAACAATGCATTTGCCGGACTCAAACCTATAGACCTGCACGTCAGCGCTGCAGACACAACTGACAACAAAAGAATCACCATCAAGGGCACCCTGCCAGTTCTACCCGACAGTGCACTATCGCCCCTTTCCCGGTCATTATCGGGTGCGCCACATAAGTTTCAACTCGCCAGGTATATACCATCTGATGCTGCCAGCTTCGCGCTGATGCAGTATCCCGGTATTTCATCAACAGAACTGGATACAATCACTGCTTCAACGCGGTTGGATTCATTATTTAAGTCTCAACATGATCTATACAACCACATTGAACAGACGCTGGACCCGGAATGGGCCTTCGTGACATTTGATCCGGGAGGATTTCTGTCGATCGGGGAGAACCTCTTTATTCGTCGTCTTAAAGATGCCGGTGAATTTGAAAATCAGCTCAATCACCTGGCAGATCAGGGTTATATCAGAAAAGTAGGAAGTAACTACTACATTCGGAGTACCCTGCTCGCTCATCTTACAGGAACCCCAATATGTACCTATACCAACTTTTATGTTGGAACGGTTGGTGGGTCGGTTATCCTGGCACCCCGTCCGGGTTTGATTACCCGGCTCCAGTCGGACTGGAGCCAACGTCGCATGATGTACTATTCGGATTACTTTAAATCGATACGAAAAGATTTTCCCGAACAAACCAGCGCATTTTTCTTTGTTCAGGGTAACAAGTTTCAGCAGTATATCAAATCATATCTGAGCCAAAATAACAGTGTATCTGCCATAACATCTCAGTTTGATACCTTTGCGGCAAGTCTGGTCCGGAATGATTCCGGTCATTTATCTCTCCTGGCGCACACCTACTCTTCCAAACAGTCGAACAAGCCGTACCAGGAACAGTGGTTTTATGCCATGAATAATGCCAATCTGACCGGTGAACCGGCCCTGGCAAACCTGGGAGGTAACGCTCATAACGAATTAGTGGTCTCCAACAGCAGCGGCAAGATATCGATACTTGCTGCAGATGGTACCGTGCTCGATCAAATGGAAACCATTGGTGATACTCCCATTGGTTCGCCTGTTGTCTATGACTGGTATGGAAATGGACAAAATGCCGTTCTCATCGCGTCGGGTAATAAAATCTATGCCTGGAATTCCAATGGGGACCTTCTGCCTCATTTCCCAATTACCATGGAAGAAAAGATAACCGCCCCGCTGACGGTGGCTGATGTCACAAGAGATGGACTTCCTGAACTTATTGTGGCAACCGCCGACCGCAAACTTCACGTACTCAACGGACGAGGTCAGGATATACCGGGCTGGCCGGTTGAAACCAACACGGTGATAACCCATGCTCCGGAGTTCAAACAGTTTCAGGGAGAATGGTCGGTCTGGGCCGTTGCGGATAATGCATTATTTTCCTGGGACCAGGGTGGCAGGTTGCAATCCGGATTCCCGTTGTTCCTTCCTGCCAAGCTATCCGATAGTCCTACGTTTTACAAAGACCAGATGCTTGTGGGTTCTGCCGACGGATATGTTTACACGGTCGGACCTGCCCGCATGCTGTCCGACAGCCTCAACACTTACAGAAACACGGCATACGACACTCTTGATAATGGAAAGTTACACATGGGTGCCCTCTATGTAGGCAATTCGGGTATTGTCGGGAAACCGTCAATACAGGATCTGGATGTGCGAATCGACTCTGCCACGGTCAAAAAAATGACAACGATTCTGACCGGCACAGAAAATGGATCCGTATTCCTATTCAGCACCAATGGGAAGCTGCTGTTTACCGAAAATATGGGGCAGCCCTCTAATCAAAACTGGACCCCGCGCGTTGCAGATCTGAATTATGACGGGCACAAGGACATCGTGGCCCTGGCTGCTTTTGGCCGGCTATTCGCCTGGGATATCATCAACCAGGAACGGCTATTCAATCTGCCTACGGCATCAATGAATTATCCTGTAATCACTGATCTTGACGGAGACGGCAATATCGACATCATTTCAGAAACAAAGGACGGGATTCGCATGTGGAGCATATTGCATTCTTCCTCCAGTTCTGCGACTACGGCCAATAAGCAGTAAAAACTCTTCCCTGTTTACCGGTTGTGTCAGCACGATATTTGAGCGTCAGTGGTGTTGCCATACGCGGCAAATCTCAATGTAATCGGACACAAATTTTGTTTCCAAAGCTTGTTCTGGCGTCCTCGCCGGAACCATACGCGTTTGTTTCCCATGCGAGGACGCCTGGACAAGCAGTAAATTTTTAGCGTAGCAGATCCCTCAGAGCCGGTTCCAGTTCCCGAAACTGAAACTCAAATCCTGCGTTCAATAATTTTTGCGGAACCACTCTCAGGCTGGCAGTGACAGATTTAGCCGCTTCTCCCAACAGAAGGTCCAGGGCAAATTTTGGTACACTCAGCCACGCCGGCCGGTGTAAAACTCTACCCAGATCTACCGCAAACTGCCGCATGGTCACTGGAATCGGGGCTGTCATATTGAAGGGACCGGAGAGGTCTTCCTTCGTCATCAAAAAATTAACGGCACGGCACAGATCGGTCATGTGTATCCACGGGAAAAACTGGCGACCGTTGCCTAATGGCCCACCGACTCCAAATTTGAAGGGTGTAAGCATCTTGCCAAGTACACCACCATCCGTTTGCAGAGGCAGGCCGATGCGGGTAATAACGGTTCTGACGTCACAGGCTTCGGCTTTCTTCGCTTCATCTTCCCACTGCTGGCACACAACAGCGAGAAAATCATTGGCAGGTGCATCTTTTTCATGAATACGCTCCCGACCACGGCTACCGTAATACCCCACTGCCGAAGCAGATACCAAGACGCCAGGTGCCTCATCAGCCGTCCGGATTCCTTCAATAATTGAACGGGTGGTTTTTACGCGACTCTCGAGAATCCTCCTTTTCACAGAAGCTGTCCATCGCTGACCAAACAGGTTTTCACCTGCCAGGTTGATGACCGCATCGATCTCGTTCAACCTTTTACCAAGATTTTCAGGCCACGGCTCAATGGTGATGCTATCACTTTCCAGATCATGCTTTTTTTGGGGATGACGGGACAAGATGGTAACCTGATGCCCGTTTTCACTGAGCCATGTGCTCAAATGATGCCCGATAAATCCTGTCCCTCCTGTCATTAGTATCTTCATCTGCAGGCGGCTATTTAAAATTCAAGATAATCGTTAACTATTGATTTATCGGGTGAAACACCAAGTCCTGCCTCTTCATTCAATTTTACGAAAGCTTCGTTTGTAAACGTAAACCCGTTAAACGGATCCTCTGCCAATAAAAAGGAGCCGTCCAGATCGGCGTAATCGGCAAACATACTAACAACAGCCCCGGCTGTATTGGCCAGTGATGTCTCCAGCATACATCCGATCATCACTTTCATCCCGTATTGACGGGCACGTGCAATGGTCCGAAGGGCAGGGGTCATCCCGCCGATCTTCATGAGTTTGATATTAATGCCGTGATAGGCTGCAGCAATATCCTCAAGCGACTCTGTACCTGTAAATCCTTCATCGGCAAAAATCGGGACAGGTGATATTTCCTTTAATTTCGCAATATCCTCAATAGCTGAGGCAGGCATGGGTTGCTCAATAAGTTGAACACCCTGATCGGCAAGAAAAAGGGTCATGTCGCTGGCTTGTTGAAAATCAGTCCACCCCTCGTTGGCATCGACCCACAGTGTTTTATCTGTATGCTTGCGGATCTGCCGGATGATATCACGGTCCTTCCCGGAACCGAGCTTAACTTTGAGGATAGGATATCTTTCCACCTCTTTGATCTTCTGCTCCAATTCGTCCGGTGAACCGAGTCCCAGCGTCACAGAGCTCTGTGGGCCCGTCGATGACGGGGCATTCCACAGCCGGTATAATGGAATATCCAGTTTTTTGCCGATCCAGTCGCACAGAGCCATTTCCACGGCTGCATGGGCCGAGTGTTCCTGCTCATCCACGGCTATAACCTCCTCCATTACCGATCTGACATCGAAGATATTTGGAACATGCGACAGATCCAGTTTCTCAAAAAAAGCTACAACCGATTCCGGTGATTCGTTGTACCTTGGGTTTGGGGCGGCCTCTCCAAATGCGGTGATGTCATCGGCAAGCATGCGAAGTATGACATTGTTTGCATGATACTTCGATCCTCTGGAAATAGTAAACGTATGTTTGAGGGGTAGTTGAACTCTTTTCCAGCTTAAATCAAAACGCTGCATGAGAAATTATTTGTGTAATCTGGATATAAAAAAAAACTGTTATTGAGCTCAGAATGAGGGCATCAAAGCGGTCAAAGAGGCCGCCATGACCCGGCAGGAGTGAGCCCGAATCTTTTACCCCGGCTATTCTTTTGAATCTGCTCTCAACAAGGTCTCCGATCGGTCCAAAAATGCTTGTAACGATGATCAATCCAACCGAGACGGACAGGGTAAACGGATAATTCGAACCTGTTACGAGCCAAGTCAGAAATAAGCCGGTTGCCGCTCCGGGGAAACCGCCGATAAATCCCTCCCATGTTTTTTTAGGACTGATAGAGGGGGCCATGGGATGCTTGCCAAACTGCCGGCCGACAAAATAGGCGAACGTGTCATTTCCCCACACCATAAGCAGGAGTCCAAGAATAATGATGAATCCTTCCAGCACCCCGGAGAAACGCAGATTTTGAAACGCCAGGAATCCCGCTGGTGCGTAAAGGCCACAGAACAGTGTACCTGAAATCCTATTGATTACCTCCGTACCCGGCCGGAGGGTCTCCCACACAAAAAGGACGGTCAGCAAGGCAAGTCCAATACCATCGGAATATGGCCACAATGGATACCAAAGCAGCCATATCCCAAACAGATAAGTCATCACAGGATTCACAGGCAGACCTGCTTTCCCTGATATACCCTGCACTTCATAGAGCACTAAAAGGCCGATAATCAGCATGAGAATGCGAAAATACCATCCCCCAAGCCATATCACCCAAAGAAATAATGGAGCTGCTATCAGTGCAAGCAGGACCCGTTTACCCAGTTCATTCACTAATCGTTCTTATTTTCGTTCTCCTCGTCACCATCGCCAAGATCCGATTCGCCTGATTGCCATTCACGCATGGCTTCACGTGCCTCATCTTCCTGGCCATGGGTAACATATACATAAATAAGCGCTAAATCCCCGATATTCAGGTCAAAGGCTGAATCCCGCTTCGAGATGATGCGGGCATCTATCTCTCTGCTTTCAAGATAATTTTTAGCAAGGTTCGCATCGTATTCCGTGCTGGTTTCGTAAATGCAAACCCAGTTTTCAACATCATCCGGCTTTTTTTTATTAAACATCAGAAACTCCTTTGGCATTATTTTGCGATTCCGTCACAAAAAGATAAATCAAATATCCTGTTACAAGTACACTCAGAACGATCCAGATAAGGGGAGGCATATTGTCCGTCGTCGTCTTAGAAAACACGAAACTCGGTGCGAAAGCCGCGAGTATAACACTCAGTCCGTTATTCACAAAATGCCCGATCATCGCCGGATAGATACTTTCCGATCTCCAGGCGAGATACCCCAACAGCATTCCCAAAAAAGATAAGGGTATGATCTGAGTAAACCGTATGTGATACGCTCCAAACATAATTCCCGATAGAATAATTGCAAGGGTGGGTCCCCCCGATTTTTTAAGGATATTCAGGAAGAACCCGCGATACATAAACTCTTCAAATATAGCAGGTACCAGGGCGACATTTATCAGGACAAACCAAACGGACATATTCCCGGAGAGGAAGTCTTTAAGGATACTGTCCTGCGCCTTTTCAAAATTCATGTAAAAGCTCGGGAAAGGGATCAGCGAGTTGATCCAGCCTAAAAACCAGACGACCGGCTGGATCACAATAAAAATGAGCAAAGCCAGAATCAGCAAAAAACCGATATTCTTTGGTGCTTTGAAACCAGTAAAAGAACCGACTTTCCCGCCGGGAGCGGCCAACTTACTAATGAACCATGACCCGATACCCAAAAAAATGAATTGCCCGATAGAGTTACCCAGAAAAACCAGATCCAGGTTCTGTTTCAGCATATTATTCATATCACTTAAATCAGGCATATGCCCGACTCTGATCACAATAAACGCAAGTGACAGAATAGAACCGCCGATCTGAAATAAAGCTAATGATCCCAAAAACCAGGCGACGACGACTACCCAGGTGGGAAACCCGTTTCGTTCAAACCAGGATCTTTTTGAGGGGGCAAATGATTGGCTACTGGGCTCCAACAGTAATGGATTTTAAAATTATTATTGTTCTTTGTTTTCTGAAAACATTCTGGCCCCAACCATGCCGGTTATCATATTCAGAAACGCAAAAATAACCACATTCACGGCATACCCGATGGATCTCCACGGCGAGCCCGAATGCATCATATCCGACATTTTCTGCAATTGTTCCTGGGACATTCCACGTGCTTGCATAGTACGCATGGTGGCGTCAATTATTTTATCGGTATAACTCGGATCGATAAGTGGCCAGATCACATTGCTGAGAAATAAACTCAAAAGCCCGATAATAATTCCGGTTAACAGCCCGATCAAGGCTCCTTTTCCCAGCGCTATGCTGTCGACCTTTTCCCTCGTATAATGCCAAACCGCCAGCATACCACCGAATGCAGTGAATAAGCAGGTTATGGCCCCGACTATCGTCGACGGGTTAATGGTAGTATTCGTCGGTTCCGAATTGATCGTATAGTAGCCTGCGCCTATCGTCAGGGCAAATGATATCAGACCAAATATCACGCTGGCCAAAATAACTGATGACCAGTAGCTGCTGGTGTTGCTATCGTTTATTTCAGGTTCCATGATTCGATTCTCCTGTCATATTGATCGTTTGGTGGCAACAAATAAATTACCGGCTACTATCCAGGCAATGCTGAAGCCAAGGGAAAGACCGGTAATCAGTCTTGAAATATTTGTGTCTGTCCACAGCCCCGCCAGACAACCTAAAACATCTATGATAATGATTACCATGCTTGCAACCAACATGCGTCTTCGAAATGCAAGGGATGGTAAGAACTTAGATGCTATTAACGGGAAGATCATGGTCCCGAACCATAACGCCCCATAAATTCCTGTGCAGCGGCTGCACACCGCCATCTGGACACCGTTAATACTAAATGAATGAGACGGTATTTGATCACAAAGCGGCGCAAAAGCCACTCGCTGCCATGAGGTATACCAGGAAGCAGGAGTTCCGCCAAACAACCCCGGGCCGAGTGCTATTATGAAAACTCCCGTTGTAACCCCCAAAATACCCAGGTAGGCCCATATAAGGTCCAATCCCGATTCTCTTTGGTGCAATACCCGGGTGATACTTGGCATGGCGGGTTAATTTGGTGTCAATCTGAATAACAATGATATATCCAGTGCTTTTACCGAGTGAGTCAGTGCACCAATAGAGATGAAATCCACACCCGTCTCGGCAATGACTTTGATTGTTTCGATTGAGATGTTTCCGGAAGCCTCCAGCTTCACTTGTCTGTTGTTGTGTTCTACCGCTTTTTTCATATCTGCCGGGCTCATATTATCCAGCAAAACAATATCTACTTCGGGATGTTCGAGTGCCTCGTGAAGTTCATCAAGGTTTTTTACTTCAACTTCTATCCCTGCCCGTAACCCTTTCTGCTTTC